>NZ_JANSHV010000108.1:0-35709 GCF_047461775.1 Synechococcus sp. R6-5 | reverse complement strand
GACGCACGCGCCCTACCGCTATGGTCATCTGAACTACTCCTTAAAGACATCTAAATGAATGAGGACATTAATGAAACTACAAAGTTTGCTTCTTCGAAGCAGGAGCGGAGCCTAGGTATAAAGACTCAACTCCTGGGTCTTTTGCCTCAGTTTCCTTGAACGGCTCTTTGGCAAGAACTGCTCAGGAGTTTCCCGTTAAGTCAGGATCCCTAGCGCTTCAAGACCCTACTTAGAACCGTTTCCACAACTCGCGAGGCCCAACGGGCCATTCGAGAGCCACCAAACAAGCTTTACGGCTGTAGGCATTACAATTTAGCCTATGCCGGTAAAGACTTGTAAATTGCTTTCATTATAGAGGCGGATAGCCGGATCTCATCAAGTCTGGGAGAACGACTGTTTTTCGAGGAGTTGGGTTTGGGCCGCTACACCCTTGGAGTGAAGGCCAGGGCTTGGGATCCGATATCCTGAGAAGGCGATGTATCCCATTTGCGAGGAAGCTGAATCTATGGCTGGCGAGATCTTCACCATTGCTGGACTCTGCATTGTGCTGACCCTGGTGGGCGTGGCACTTGGATATGGGATCCTAAGGGTGACCCAAGGGGGGGCAGAGTAAAGCTGTCGAGGATTTCTCCCGGGCCCGGTATCGGGCCTTGTTACAGCTCCATGTCAATTCCATGTCAATTGGCCACCTGGATATGAGGTGGGTGGCGGAAAGATGATAAACTCATGAAGATTTGTATCGTTGGCGCTGGGGCGGTGGGAAGTCACTTGGCCATATGCCTGGCTCGGTCTGGCTTTCCCGTCAGTGTCGTGGCCCGTGGAGCTCACCTGCAGGCCATCCGCACCCAAGGTCTGAAGCTCATCCGGCAGGGGGATCCCTCCCAAACCTGGGTAGAGCGGTTGACAGCCACCGACGATCCGGCTGCCCTGGGCCCACAGGACTGGCTGATAGTGACGGTCAAGGCCCACAGCTTGCCGCAGCTTGCCCCTCGACTGGGATCCCTGTGTGGCCCCGACACCCCCATTGTGATCGCCCAGAATGGTATCCCCTGGTGGTACTTTTACCGGCATGGGGGCGAGTTTGAGGGGCATTCCCTGACTTCCGTGGATCCAGAAGGGGTTATCGCTGCTCATTTGCCGATAGAGCGGGTGATTGGCTGTGTGGTGTACATTGCCGTGCAGTTGGCAGAGCCGGGAGTGGTCTTGCACACAGGGGGTGGGCGCTACATTCTGGGGGAGCCGGATGGATCCCTGTCAGGACGGCTGCAGTCCTTGGCCGCCATCTTTGAACAGGCGCAGCTTGCCACCACTCTCACCTTGCAGATTCGGGCCGAGATCTGGCAGAAACTGTGGGGCAATGCCGCCTTCAATCCCATCAGCGCCCTCACCCGGGCTGCTCAAGATGAAATTGCCCAATACCCACCCACCCGTGCTTTGGTTCGGTCGGTGATGCGGGAAGTTGAGGCTGTAGCTCAAGCTCTAGGGATCCGGCTGCCGGTCTCTTTGGAAGAGCGGCTAGAAGATGCAGCCCGCGTGGGATCCCATCGCACCTCGATGCTGCAGGATGTTGAGCTGGGGCGACGGACGGAGATCGAGGCCATTGTGGGAGCCATCACCGAGTTGGGGCGTTTGGTGGGGGTGCCCACTCCCCATTTGGATACTCTGTATGCTTGCGTCAAGCTGCTGGAGCGCTCTCTTTAAGGAGCTTTTGCAGGAAGCGGTAGGGTCGCTACCGAACGGCAGAGAAACGATTCGTTTGCTGGATCCCAGGCTCCCCCCTGGGGAAGTGGCTCGAACTCTAGAATGGCTGTAGCCTCGAACTGACGAGGAAGCTGAAGGTAGCTGTCCATTTTTCTCCGACTCAACCCAACTGAAATCACAGCATTTGAATTAGCAAATGATGCTTGAAAACTCCATCGTGCTCATCACCGGAGCCAGTAGCGGCATTGGGGCCGCTTGTGCCACCCTTTTTGCCCGTTCTGGAGCCCGCCTGATTCTGGTGGCCCGCCGTCAGGATCGGCTGCAGGAACTGGCTGGGGAATTGCAGCAGGCTTACGGCACTCCTTCCTACCTGCTGGCTTTGGATGTGCGGGATGGGGCAGCCGTGCAGCAGGCGCTTCAATCTTTGCCCTCGCCGTGGGCCAACATCGACATCTTGATCAACAATGCCGGTTTAAGTCGTGGCTTGGACAAGCTCCACATGGGGGCCTTGCAAGACTGGGAAGAGATGATCGATACCAACCTCAAGGGTCTGCTCTATGTTACCCGCGCCGTTTTGCCCGGCATGGTGGAGCGAGGTCGAGGCCATGTGGTGAACATCGGCTCCATTGCCGGTCGGCAGACCTACCCAGGTGGCGCTGTGTATTGCGCTTCTAAGGCCGCCGTGCGGGCCATCTCCGAGGGGCTGAAGCTGGATTTACTGGGCACCCCCATTCGCGTCACCGAGATTCAGCCGGGCCTGGTGGAAACCGAGTTCAGCCAAGTGCGCTTCCGTGGGGATCGCGCCCGTGCGGCAGCAGTGTATCAGGGCCTCACCCCCTTGACGGCGATGGATGTGGCTGAAGTGGTGGTGTTTGCGGCAACCCGTCCCCCCCACGTGAACATCAGCGAGATCTTGCTTGTGCCCACCGACCAAGCCAGTACCACCCTCGTACATCGTCGATAAGAGGCCGGCAACCGGGCTTTCGCCTCCACTCTTGCTTCCCTGAGCGACAATGGCAGCAAAGGTGGTGGGAACATGGGACTGGAAGCCGGGATCCTGATCGGGTTGGGAATCGGTTTGCTTTGCACGTTGCTCCTGCTGTGGCAGACTCGGCGCCGTTTCAGACGCGAATTGCAGCGGTTGGGATCCCTGGTGCATCTGGCCATGCCCCTCCACTCCCTGGAACAGATGCTCAGCTTGCTCAGCCGTTATCTTCGCCAACAAGATCTGGATTGGGCCAACCAAAAACAGCAACTGCAAAACTGGCAATACCTGAGTCAGCGGCTCCCTTGGGGATATCTGCGGGTAGACGAAAACAACGTGGTGCTGGAGTGCAATCCTGCCGCCCAGCGCCTGCTGCGCATCAGCCAATGGCAGCCGGGCATCAAGCTCTTGCTGGAATGGGTGCGCTCCTATGAGTTGGATCAGCTCATCGAGGCTACCCGCCGACAGGAGACCGCTGCTCCTGTCCAAAGTCGCGAATGGATTTTCTACCCTTCCGGTGGGGATGGCAAACCGATTCCGCTGCGGGCTTGGGGGTTGCTCCTGCCGCAAGCGCACGTGGCCATTTTTTTAGAAGACCGGCTGGAAGCAAAAATGCTGGCCCAACAGCGGGATCGCTGGGCTTCGGATGTGGCTCACGAGCTGAAAACCCCCCTCACCTCCATTCGCTTGCTGGCCGAAACTTTACAAAGCCGGGTCGATGCCGCTCAAGCAGTCTGGGTGGAACGATTGCTAAATGAAACTCTGCGCCTGAGCCATTTGGTTCAAGACTTGCTCGAACTCAGCGCCCTCAATTTGGGAGCCGCATCCCGCTCCCAATGGCGTTGGGTGGATCTGGCAAGTTTGGTGCGCGAGGCCTGGCAAAGTGTAGAGCCGTTGGCCAAGCCTCGACACCAGGAACTGCACCTGAGCGGATTGTCCCAGATTTACCTCTGGGGAGATGAGCAACGCCTATACCGCCTCATCCTCAATCTCTTGGACAACGCCGTCAAGTATGGCAAGCCCGACTCTCCTATCCATGTGGTGCTTTCGGAGCAGGGATCCCAGGTGCAGTTAGAGGTGTACGACCACGGCCCCGGCCTGCCAGAAGATCAATTTGAGTTGGTCTTTCAGCCCTTTTACCGCACCGACACTGCGCGGGCCCGCAGCAAAGGCGGAACTGGCCTAGGGCTGGCAATTGTGCGACAAATTGTCGAGGTTCACGGGGGCACCATCCAACTGCGCAATCACCCGCAAACCGGTGGGCTGTGGGTTCAGGTGGAACTGCCCCGGAAGCACTTGGATCCCTTGTGAAGCCTATCCGAAAACGCTCGCATCAGTGGCCTGCAGCCGGAGTCTGGCCGATAATCGCTCAAGATTTCCCTGCTGCAGGGCTATCCATCTCAGGGGTGATCCCCTAGAATTGGGGTAGGTAATCTTTACAGTTCATCTTAAGCAGGCATTCGGAATGGGTACTGACTATCATTCCGCAGACTTGTTGTCCGAACGGGAGCTGCAGGTCATTGAGTTGATTGCAGCAGGACTGACCAATCAGGACATCGCGGAACGCCTAGAGATCAGCAAGCGCACCGTTGACAATCACATCAGCAATATTTTGAGCAAGACCCGAACGGCAAATCGGGTTGCCTTAGTACGCTGGGCCTTGCAGTGGGGAAAGATTTGCCTGGATCAGGTCAATTGCTGCACTTTGGTCGATGACAAAATTGCTTAGTCCCATCCCATTTTGCCGGTCAAGTGTCCAGCAAAGAGTGTTGAGCGGGGGGGGTTTGGTGACTGTATTGCCCAGAAGTTATAGTCATTTCAATGAGGAATGAAACTGTTCCGTTGCAGTGCTTCCTAGCTCTTCTCTCTCTTAGGGAGAGGGATTGGGGGGCTCGCGGAAGTGATGCGGAGCATTTGGGCGACACCGCGGAGTAGTTAGGAAGCGTCTTAATCTAGCTTGAAGTGACTATACTTGAGTTGTTTTGAGCTACGTTGATTGGGTTGTCATACGTGAGCGTCCCCAAGCTGAAACGCTACGCTGTTCGCTACGATTCTATGCCCCTGATGGTTTATCGGGAATTGGCTGCCCATTTGGCTTGTGTTTCAGGGGTGAAAACGGAGCTGGAGTGGAAAAAAAACTCCACCTTTCGCTACCAAGACAGCCAAATAGAGGCATTGCATATTCATCAAGAACCCGATGCCGACATAGAACAAATTAAGCGTATTCTTGACCACTATGGAGCGTGGCAGTATAGCCCCTTAGAAGACTAGCTCTCTCTGCAACCCAAAAGGGATCCCTAGGGATAGGGATCCCCGGATGATTCCTCTGCAAGGTCTGGGAAAAACCAGTTCAGCGAGCAGCTTGGCCTTGGGCAGGCAGGTGCAGCTTACGAGCCAGGCCCAATCTCGCCAACAGCCAAATGGCCCAGTAGGTCATGTCGATCTCCCACCAACGCAAACCGGCCTTAACGCACTTCGGGTCGGCATGATGGTTGTTGTGCCACCCTTCACCATAGGTCAGAATCGCCGCCCACCAAAGGTTACGGGCATTGTCGTCGCTCTCGAAAGTCCGGTAACCCCAGAAGTGGCTGGCCGAGTTGATTAGCCAGGTGCAATGCAGCAGCAGCACTGTCCGCACGAAGATACCGTACACGACGAATGACCAGCCCCCCAGCAGGTAGAGTATCGCGGCCAATGGCAGTTGCAGAAGCAGGGCGTACCTATCCAGCCAGCGGTAGAAGGGATCCCGAGCCAAGTCCGGCGCAAAGGCAAAATACTTCTCAGGGTTAAAAAATTCTTCGCGGTGGTAGATCAGCCAGAGTATGTGGCTCCACCAAAAGCCCTTACGAGCAGAATAGGGATCCTTCTCCTCGTCTTCGGTGAAGGCGTGGTGCTGACGATGGCCGCCCACCCAAAAGATCGGCCCCCCTTGAACGGCCAGGGCACCGAGAGTCGTGAAGACATATTCCAGCCACTTGGGCACCTGGAAACTACGATGGCTGAGCAGGCGGTGGTACCCCAAGCAGATGCCTAAGCTGCCGAAACACCAGTGGAGAAATAGGGCTACTCCCAGAGCGGGCCAGGAGAAGAAGAAAATGCCTCCCACCAAAGCCACCACGTGAAAGATGGCAAAGAAGAGCACATGTTCCCAAGCAAACCGAAAGGACTCTTGGGGCTCGGGCCGATTGAGCGGAGCGGGATGATTCAGCGATTGGCGAGAAAAAGAAATGGTCATGAACCCACAAAACCTCAGAAGAAGAAGTAGACTAGACTGACTAGGAAAGAGCCAAAACACAAAGCCCAAGTTAAGGCCGCCGGATAACAGCGGCCCAACGTGAAAACGGAGTCAAACCCCTGAAGACACCGCCATAGCCAGCGGTGACTTGCTATGTGCTCCGCTGTGATGAACTCGGCTACACAGGAAGAAGAGGAGCAGAGGCAACGCTGCCGACATCCTCTCGCTTGACATTAAGCCTAGCGGTATTCCACCGTAAATGCAAGCGTCACTTGCAGCCCGCCGCAATTCTTCAGGTTTTCTCCTCACTATGGCACGTCCTTCTTCTCGGCAAAGGCTGCTGAATGCGGCTCGGGAGCTGTTCGTTCGTCAGGGCATCACCCAAACCACCACCCGTCAAATTGCGGATTTGGCCGGAGTGAATGAGGTCACCCTGTTTCGGCACTTCGGCACCAAGCAGGGGCTACTCCTGGCCGTATTTGGGGAGCTGGGGGTCTTTTCCGGCATTGCCGATCTGCCTCTGAAGGCGGATCCCGCCCCCTCTCAAGGTTCTGGGTTGCAAGCCATTCTCCTGCGCTATGTCCACACCTGTTTTCGGGCTTTGGCCGATAATCCTGAACTGGTGCGCTCCCTGGTGGGAGAGGCTGGCCTTTATTCTGAGGAACATCGTCGCGCCTTGCGGATGGGTTTTTCTCAGGCCCAAGAACAGCTGACAGAGTATTTGCGGCGATTTCCCAACTCTGAGTTGCAATCTGTCGAGCCAGATCGCCTTTATGCAGCCGTTGGGGTTTTGCATGTAATGATTTTGGGAGCAGCCATGCTGGCAGTAACCGCCGAGTTGCCTTCCGTTGGCGCCGACGGGGCGGAGCCCTCTGTTGAGGGGCAGCTATCGGATGAAAAATCTAAAAAATCAGAGAAAGGCGCCGAAACCGCCAGGATCCCCCCCCTTCTGCAAGCCTGCGTGGAGCTGTGGATGGCAGGCGTGACCAGAATGACAGAACCTACGCCGTAGCGCAGCCACCCACAATTGGACAAGGCTCTCCAAGTGCCCTAGGTGGGCATGCGATACAGCTTCTCCCAGCGACACACTGACTACGGCCAATAAATAGCCCCAGACCACAGGGATCCCGGCAACCTGCAGAACTCCCGTGAGCTCGGAACAAACTCTCTCTGTGTGCAAATAGATGTGCAAACAGGTAGATGTGCAAGTAGAAAAGGGAGGAGGTTGTAAGCCGGGTTCTGTAGTGCAGAGTTGCACTGGCGATCATCTATCTGGGAGTGATGTTACCATCACCCTCTAGCGGCTCACCACCATCGAGAGCACCCTTCCCCACTTTGGGTACCGTGACCTCGATGCAACCGACAGGGGCGAAGAACAGCCATAGTCCTGCGGCTGCGGCCTTGCTTTCCACCGGGGTTTACCGAGCCAACGCCTCACGACGTTGCTGGTGGGCTCTTACCCCACCTTTGCACCCTTACCTGTGCTGGGATCCCAGCCATCGGCGGTATGTTTCTGTGGCACTATCCTCGCGGTTACCCGCACTGGGCTTTCCCCAGCGGTGTGTTCTTCTGAAAGCCCGGACTTTCCTCATCCCGCTGTCTGGTGGCGACAGCAAGGACGCGATCGCCTGCCCCTCCTCTCTCTTCAGCTCGATCCTACTGCATCTTCCAAACCTAGAAAATCCCGGAAATCGGTACAAACTCCACTTGATCGGGAATGTTGGGGGCCAGGTGTAAGATTTGCCGGTTCAAATCCATCACCACAGCCGCCACGCTTTCGGTGCGATCCCAGGCGGGCAGATGGGGATCCGGATAGCGGCAGATGCAGTGGGGGGCATTCGTCCGGTCCTGTAGGATTTTTTGAAGAGCGACCGCCTCTAGGGTTCCGGTTTGAGCGCTCTGGCGAAGCAAATGATAGGCCCGTTCTAGCCTTGTGGAGGATCCTGTGTGGGGGGGGCAGCCATCTTCTCGCAAGGCCGGATCCAGGAAATGATTGGTGTGGGCGAGGATCCCTCCTTGAGGGAGATGCAGGCCAATTCCTCGTGGACTGATTTCAAAGCTGGTCGCCTTAGCGGGCTGTAGGCCTGTCGCCTGTCCTGTAATACCGGCAACGCTGACACAAGAGGAGGCGGTGTAGGGGTAGGATCCCACCCTCTCCACAGCTTGCTGCCACTCCTCGCACTCCAACAATAAGCGCAACAGCAGATGCACCGGCATTCCCTCGGTTTGCCCATCTAGGGTAGAGCGCAAGAGGTTGAGGGCCACGGCCAACCCTGCTTGATTGAGGCCAATTTTGGCCAGGATCCCAGCTTCGGTCAGGGTGAGGTAGGCAGGGTGGTTATCGGAGCGAACGCACAACAGCACACAGGCCCTGCGCTGCTCCCCGATCCAATCCCAGGTTTGGGCCAGATAGGTGTGGTGGGTGGAGGTAGCCTGGGGCAAGGCCGCCAGGGTGGTGCATTCTCCCCCATCCGGGTTGGCTTGGGCTGGATCGATGAGATCAATCCCCTTGAATTCATGAGCAGGATCCGGTGGGTGCTGGGGCACCCCGTTTTGGAGATTGTGTTCCAGAGCAGCGGCGCAGTTGGGATGGGATCCCCTGGGAACCGATCTGGATAAAATTTCGGTGCGCAAATTGAGGGCCAGAATCTCGGCGAAACGAAAGCCACTCCCCGCGGCAATGCCTTGGATTTCTTCCAGCAGGTGGGGCACGTGGCGCTCTAGCCAGGGCAGGGATCCCTCTGCTTGGGTCTGGGCCTGCTGCCAGGTGAGACCACAGCGGTAGGCAAATTGGCGGGCGTAGCTGGCAATGCTGTGGCGAATGAGGGGAGCCGCCTGGGATCCATACTGTTGGCCTCGTTGTTGGGGATCCCCCTGCAGATGAAGAATGGGGAACATGGTGCTGGTTTGCCCGTGACCTCAATAGGTGGGCAGGGAGGGATCCACCTCACAAGCCCAAGCGTGAATGCCGCCGCTGATGTTATGAACCTGAGTGAACCCGTTGGCCTGTAGCCACTGGCTCATCTGAGCAGAGCGGAGGCCATGATGACAGAGCACAAAAGTTGGCTGATCTGGATCCAGCTCTGTGAGGATCCGTTCCCTCCATTCCTCGTACCGGCTCAAGGGGTAGTTGCGAAAGCCCAGGGCATTTAAATTCACCAGCTCCAGCTCTGCCGGTTCCCGCACATCGATCAATTGCAGAGGGCCGGCCTCGGGATCCTGTAGGTATTGGGCCATCTGTTGTGGTGTAATGGAGCGGATGGAGAAGGACATCGCCAACTCTGGTCTACAGGGATCCCTTTTCAAGATACACCGGCTCAGCGGCTGCCCTGAGACTGCCCGCAAAGGTTAAGATGTCACCCTGATTTGGGCTTAGCCTGGGTATGGCTGTGCAACGCTTTTTGATCGACACGGATACGGCGGGAGATGATGTTACCTCGCTGCTCTTTGGGCTGCTCTGGCCCAACAGCATCCTACAGGGCTGCCCGCCGGGGTGAGTTTCATTCGAGATCCCTTTGCGGAAGTGCCCAAACCCGCCGATTATGCCAGCATCTGCAGCGGAGATACCCGTCCGCTGTTCTTTATCGGTGTGGATGCTAACCAAAACTACCTGGGGGATACCGATAACAACCCTGCCACCCTCAACCACGGTCTCACCTCGATGCTGAAGCGGGTGGATATGGCCACCTATGAAGTGATTCGCAGCGTGGTGGAAGGCAACTTTAAGGCAACTTTGTCGGCGGCATTCAAACCTTTGGCCTGGAGAACGAGGGTGTGGGCTATGCCCTGGATGAATACAACCAAGCCTTGCTCTCAGCGGATTTGGTGGCTGCTGTGGAAGCGGTGAAGCAAGACATCCTCGCCGGAACCCTCGAAGTACCTGAAGAGCGCTAGATTTTTGAGATTTTTGTTGCCGATTGATTGCGGATCCCTGGCGAAGCCTTGACTAAACAGAGGATCCATCAGAGGATGCTTTTGCTGAGGGCATTGGATCGCAACTTGGCCATCTGCACTTTGACCTCGTGGCAGTTGTTTGTTGCTCTTGTTTGTTGCTGTAACAACCTTAACCGCTAAGCGCTTGTAAGGAGCTTTCCACCTATGCTTGGCCAAGTATCCAAGTCTGGTTGGGGGATCTGTTCAGCCTTGCTGCCTCTGTTGGCAGGGATCGCTTTCGGCTGTGGAGGAGGCACAGGCAACTCTCCCCCTCTGCCGTCGCCAGGTAGTGGATCTGTCGTCCTGCAAGTGGATCCGGCCAGGGGCCCCTTTACCAAGGTGGCTGATGCCGTTGCAGAAGCGCAGCGGCTGCAAAATGCCACAGCAGGACTAGAGGTGCTGATCGAGATTTTGGGGGCGGGCAAGGAGAGACTGGAGAAGAACCTCGCCCTGGATGGAGGTGACGGCACCAATGGCGGGCGGATTCGGATTACCAGCTCTGCTGCCTACGAGATCCTAGCGGGGTTGTTCGATGTGGTTGTAGCCAGCCAAACTAGCCTGCAAGGGGTAGAGGTCGTGTTGGAAGGTGGAAAGATTCAGGTCAACGGTGGCACCTTTCAGCCGAGCAAGGTCACCCTCAACGACCCTCGCTCCAACATCTTGGTCAACGGCAATGCTGCGGTTCTAGAGGGAGCCTTGAACCAATTGGCCGAGATTTTGTGCCAGCAATTTTTGGATCCCTGTGTGCAGATCTCCGGAAACAGTCGAGTCAGCGGCATTTCGTCAATCGTTAGCAAAACAGGCGGGGTGGGCATAGGCACAACACCAGGAAGTAACCCAACCCTCGAGAACAACACGATTCTCTTACAAGCTTTAGGGACTTTGGCTGTTCGCTACAGCGACAACTCCGGCGGGATCTTCCGCAACAACCAAATCGAAGGGGATCCACCTACCGCTGGGGCTGGCTTAGTGCTGCAGGCTCGGCAAGCAGGTAGGAGCGGCACTACCGGGATTCAACTGGATGGGGCAGGCTCAATTCCATCCATTCAATCCAACAGGATCGGCGTGGGTGGGATAGCCGGGAGCGTCGGCATTCGCATCTTGCAAGGAACACAAGCCCGTACCCTTTCTGGAAATACATTTCTGGCTCGGGGCGAGGGCAGAGGGATAGCAATTCAAGCGGCCCCCGGCACCCCAGATGTGGTGATTGCAGCCTACCTAGCCGGCAATGCCTTCCAGGGGAACTTTGCTGAGAGAGTTGCTGTGGGACTCTTCACACCCACACCTGAGCCAACGCCTTCTCCCACCCCGACACCTACACCCGTGCCCACACTTAGGCCGACGCCTCCTTCCACCCCGACGCCTACACCCACGCCCATACCTTCTGGCCCAAGGATCACAATCCCTAGCTTACCTGCAGCTGCAACGGTAACTATTACTCAGGCAGACGGCACAGTTATTGCCACTTCCACATCGGTGTCTGGGGATGTCGTCACCTTCCCGGCTCCGTTTATCCTTCCCTTTGGCGGTCAGGTTCGTATCACCCCTGCTGTCCCTTCCCCAGCGCCCATCACAGTGGGAACCATCACCCTTAGCACCTTCGACAACACAACTAACCCTGGCAGCACGACTTATTTCAACCTTGGACCTAGCATTCCCGTAAACTAGCTTTTGTCTGTGTTTAGGCGATTGGTTTTCCTTTGGCTCAAGGTTGCTCAGGCGTGGAAGGCTACCCTTTTGAAATGTGAGGATGCTATGGGTATTTCTGCCGTTTCTTCCCCTGGAGACTTAGCAGTTGCCCTGCCGCCGGGTTTTGATGTCCCTTTGGGTACCTACCATATGGGTGACCCTGCCTTTCGGTTTCCCTGAAGGGGGGTTGGCAAACCTTGCAAGCAGCTTTGGCTCTTAATTTCGTTTTCTTGTTAGAGATTTGCGATGGCTACCTACAACCCTAGTTGCAGCCAGCGTTCTTCGCTAGCCTCCGTGCTTCTAGCCTCCTTCCTAGTAAGAGGGGGCGGCTGCCTGTTCTTTTTCTTCCGAACCCTATGATGAAACTGTTTGAACGTTGCTCCCAGTCAACTGCTTCCATTCGCTTTACCATAACACTTCGCAAACAGTTCGCAGGAGCGGAATTGTCGCCCAAGCCTTTAGCGGGTTAGCCGCCTCAGGGGAATCTGCGGGTAAGTTCACACTCTCTTTGCCCCTAGGGATAGGTCTCTCCACCAGCAATCTAGGCCGTTGGCTGTTCCGACTACTCCACTGCAGCTTTGGCTTCCTTCTCTTTGGCTGCCTTGGCAGCGCGCATTTCCGCCAAAATCTCTTCGGGTCGTTTACCGGCACGCTGGGATCCGGCAGGTAAGTCGTGGGGATCGATTACCCCTTTGGGCAGATAGGCAAATTCTCGCAAGGGGGTCACCATCGGGTCTTCGGTAACTTTAGAGGGCAGACGGCCCATCGCCACTTGGTGGTAGTTGAGGTCATGGCGGTCGTAAGTAGCCAACTCATAATCCTCGGTTACCGAGAGACAATTGGTGGGGCAAAACTCCACACAATTGGCACAGAAAATGCACACCCCAAAATCAATGCTGTAGCTGTAAAGCTCTTTTTTCTTCAGCTCTGGGTTGTAGGCCCAATCCACCACTGGCAGGTCAATTGGGCAAACCCGAACGCAGATCTCGCAGGCAATGCACTTGTCGAACTCGAAGTGGATGCGTCCCCGAAAGCGCTCAGAGGGGATCAGCTTTTCGAAGGGGTATTGCACGGTTACCGGGCGCCGGCCCATGTGGTCGAAGACAACCCCCATCCCTTGGCCGATGTACTTGGCGGCTCGGAAGGCATCGCCCACATATTCTTTGACACGCTTTAGAAAAGTCATGGTCTATGTTCTCCCTCTCTGGCCTCTTTACTTCTCATTCAACCCCCAAAAAAGGTGGGGAAGGCGAGCTTTAGGGCTGCCGTCAGCAGCAAGTTAACAAAGGATACGGGCAGCAAAAACTTCCACCCCAAGTCCAGCAGTTGGTCAATGCGCACCCGCGGCAAGGTCCAGCGCAGCAGGATGGCCAAGAAGATGAAGATAAAAGCTTTGACCATCGTCATGACAATGCCTAAGGCCGCCGCGCCGATCTGCAAGAAAGGGTTATCCAAGGGGATCCCGGCAAGTGCAGCAATCGTTTCCACCGGCACCACAAACGACCAGCCCCCCAAGTACAGCACTGCCGCAATCAGAGAAGCCAGCAGC
Organism: Synechococcus sp. R6-5; assembly: GCF_047461775.1. Taxonomy (NCBI): domain Bacteria; kingdom Bacillati; phylum Cyanobacteriota; class Cyanophyceae; order Synechococcales; family Synechococcaceae; genus Synechococcus; species Synechococcus sp. R6-5. The sequence continues at coordinate 22,617 of NZ_JANSHV010000108.1, read as the reverse complement.
AAGTTGGCGTAGGATCCCAGATAAAAGAGGGCAAACTTCATGCCGGAGTACTCCGTTTGGTAACCGGCTACCAGCTCTTCTTCTGCTTCCGGCAAGTCGAACGGGATCCGCTCCGTTTCCGCCAGAGCCGAGATCAGGAAAATGACAAAGCCAATGGGCTGCCGCCAGACGTTCCAGCTCAGAATGCCCAGGCCGCTCTGCTGCTCCACGATCCCCACCGTGTCCAGACCGTTGCTCATCAGCACCACGGCCAACACTGACAGGGCCAGCGGCAGTTCGTAGCTGATCGATTGAGCTGCCGCGCGTAGCCCACCCAGCAAGGAGTACTTGTTATTGGAACCGTAGCCCGACATCAACAAACCGATGGGTTGCACGCTGGAGGTGGCGATCAGGAAGAACACGCCAATGGCAATGTTGGAGATCAATAGGTTCTGGCCAAAGGGAACCACCAGGTAGCACAAAAAGACGGGCAGGAAAACCAATATCGGCCCCAGCGTGAACAAAACCGGGTCGGCCAGGATGGGCAGAACATCCTCTTTAGTCAGCAGCTTGATGCCGTCGGCAATGGGGATCAGCACCCCCTGAGGGCCGGCCATGTTGGGGCCAATCCGCTGTTGGGCTGCTGCCGAGATCTTGCGCTCCAGCCAAGTCATGACCATCACCCCCAAGGTGGCGGCGATGATCAGCAGCAACATGGGCAGGGGCATCCAGAGGGCATGGGCTGCGCCTGCTCCCAAGCCCAAGTTCTGTAGCGCAGTCTCGAAGCCAAGTTGTAGATCGATACCGGCGTTTGTCATGGGGGTGAGTAGCTCCCTAGAGATGGCGGGTTGGGTAGGGTTTGGGATCCCTGTAGCTAGGTCTTGCCGTTGGGATCCGATTGGGGGGGACGGTTGCGGCGGCGTAGCTCCTGCTGGATGATGGCCTGAAGGCGAGCATCAGATAGCTCTTCCGCGCGGCGGCGCCTTTCCTCTTGGTACTTAGCCCATTGCTTGGGGCCGATAACCGCAGCAATGACAGACACAATCAACAGCGGCAGAACCAAGATCGCCCAGGCCATCGCCTTTGTCCTCGCTTTCCGTAAGTATCTTAGCGATTCCTAGCGATCCACCTCGCCCATGATGATGTCAATGCTGCCGAGGATGGCGATCATGTCGGCTACCTTCATGCCGCGAATGAGCTGAGGCAACACTTGCAAATTGACAAAGCCGGGGGGGCGGATCTTCCAGCGCCAGGGGCAAACGTTGTCGTCTCCCACGATGTAAATGCCCAGCTCTCCTTTGGCGCTCTCCACCCGCACGTAGGCTTCCCCTTTGGGGATCTTGAAGTTGGCCGAAGGCTTTTTGCTGATGAACTGGTAGTCCCCTTTGTTCCACTCCGACTTCGGCCCCTCCAGCATGCGCTTGGCTTCCAGGTTTTCAAAGGGGCCGCCCGGCAGAGCCTTCACCGCTTGCTGCACGATCTTGCAGGACTCGCGCATCTCTTTCATGCGCACCCGATAGCGGGCCAGGCAATCCCCTTCGGGGTAAACGGCCACCTCCCAGTCGAAGTCGTCGTAGCACTCGTAGTGATCCACTTTGCGCAGATCCCAGTTGACGCCGCAGGCCCGCAACATGGGACCCGACAGACCCCAGTTGATGGCGTCTTGCTTGGAGATGGCTCCCACCCCTTCCAGCCGCCGGCGGAAAATCGGGTTGTCGGTAACCAGCCGCTCGTATTCATCCACTTTGGGCAAGAAATACTCGCAAAAGTCTAGGCATTTTTCCGTCCAGCCGTAGGGCAAGTCCACCGCCACGCCGCCCACCCGGAAATAGTTGTTGTTGATCAGGCGCATGCCGGTGACGGCTTCAAACAAGTCTAGGATCCACTCCCGCTCCCGCATGGCGTAGAGGAAGGGGGTTTGGGCGCCCAAATCTGCTAAGAAGGGGCCAAACCAGAGCAGGTGGTTGGTAATACGAGTTAGCTCCAACATGATCACCCGCAGGTAGCTGGCCCGTCTGGGCACGCTGATCCCGGCCAGTTTCTCAACGGCATTGACGGTGATGGCCTCGTTGAACATGCCGGCCCCGTAGTCCCAACGGGAGACATAGGGCAGGTATTGCACCACCGTGCGGTTTTCGGCGATTTTCTCCATGCCGCGGTGCAAGTAGCCGATCACCGGTTCGCAATCGACGATGTTTTCGCCATCTAGGGTGACCAGCAAACGCAAAACCCCATGCATAGAGGGATGGTGCGGCCCAAAGTTGAGCAACATCCGGTCGGTACGGGTCTCGATCATGGGCATGGGCATAGCCGCCGCCTCCGCAACTGAAGAATGTTCATGGTCTGCAACATTTGCAGTATAGCGGTTTTCTTCTGCCTTCTCGGGATCCCATGCCATCAGGGATCCCAATCCTCGATATTGAAAGTCTCCAGGGGAACTCAGCTAGAGTGAGAAAAAAGGAGGGAGGCCGATGGCTGTATCCCGTTCACCCGCGAATGGCTCATCCCGACGAGAGCAGCAACATCCGCAATATGCCACCGACCGAGCTGCGCTCGATGAGCTGATGGTGCAGGCTCAGGAGAGGCCCCTCTCCGAGTGGGTGCTGGCGGAAGTCGCCCGTTTGCGCATCCGTTACCACGGCTTCCCCGGCGCCTGGGATCTGCAGCGGGATTTGGATCAAATCCTGGAACAGTGGGGCCTGAGCGAAGAAGAGCTGTTCGCCCAGACCCGCCAGATCCATGCCCGCGGCCAGGTGTACGACCGCAGCTTTAGCACGCGAGACGACTGGGCCTAGTGGAGGGTTTGGGTCGGGATCCCTTACCCCCCTGAGAGAGGGGAGTTTGCCGGTTGTTCATGAGACGTGAAGCTGCTCGGCAAAGATGGGATCCAAAGGCACATCCAGGGCGGCAATCACCTTAGTCCAGAAGTTCATAAAGCCAATCCAAGCCGATAGCTCCACCAGATCTTCATCTGACCAAATGGCTTTTAGCTGGGCAAAGAAGCTATCGGTCACCACCATGCTGGGCACGGTCATCCGCTCAGCGTACTCGATGGCCAGCTTTTCCGCCTCGGTGTAGAGGGTGCTGGTGCGGGCCTGGGCCACCGCCGCAATTTTGGCAGGGGAGGCGCCGTACTTTTGCGCCTGCAGGGTGTGGTAGGGAAGGCAGTAGTGGCGGCAGCCGTTGATTTGGGCAATGCGGATGCTGACCAGCTCCTTCAGCTCTTCAGGCAAGTTGGGGTTTTGGGTGTGCAGCGCCCCGTAGAGGTTCATCACGGCTCGCATCAGTTGGGGCTTGTGGGCCATCACCTGCAGGGGGTTGAGGGCGGTGCCGTAGGTTTTTTCCAGGCTTTCGTAAACCTTTTGCAGTTGCTTATCGGCTTTCTCTGGGGTAACAGGAGGGATCCGCATGGACAGTCTGTAAAATTGCAGCATTCTCGACTTTAGCGCGTCTGGGGGATCCGCCCAAGCCTGAGGGGCGCTTCACAGTCTGGGGGAGGGATCCCTTCTCCGCCTGAAACCAGGCACCTGCCTCCCTTCTTACTTGTCAAGGGTCAAGGATTGCCCAAGGATTGCTCAACGGCTTCCACCTGCTGCTGGGTGGCGGTAGCCCCTTGGTTGAGGGTTTGCTGGATCTGTTCCCGAGATTGGTAAATCTGCAGCGGCCCACCTTGAGGGATCCCTTGCTGGGCAGCTTCTGGGCTGGCTTGCTCTGGTCTCGGCTCCGAACTCAGCGGGTTGCGATAGAGGCGGTTAACCAGCAAAAATCCCACCAGCACCACAGCAGTTGCCACCAAAAGCCGAACCATACTCGGATCCCTTGCAAGCATCTGGTTCTAGAATGCCCAAAAAGAGGAGCAGGTATCCGATGTCGGGCAAAGTTGCGCAAACTTCCCAGCCGGTACGGGTTGGCATTGGCGGCCCGGTGGGATCTGGAAAAACCGCTTTGGTGGAAAAGCTCTGCTTGGCGCTGCGGGACCACCTGTCTTTGGCGGTGGTGACCAACGATATCTATACCCGCGAGGATGCCGAGTTTTTGGTGCGGGCCAAGGCCCTGGAGGCAGAGCGGATCATTGGCGTAGAGACCGGCGGCTGCCCCCACACCGCCATTCGGGAAGATGCCTCCCTCAACCTAGACGCCATTCAGGAGCTGGAGCGCCGCTTTTGCCCCCTGGATCTCATCTTGGTGGAATCGGGGGGGGACAACTTGGCAGCTACCTTCAGCCCGGAGCTGGTGGACGCCTGCATTTACGTCATCGACGTGGCCGAAGGGGACAAGATCCCGCGCAAGGGGGGGCCGGGGATCACCCGCTCCGACCTGCTGGTGATCAACAAGATCGATCTGGCTCCCTATGTGGGAGCAGACTTGGGGGTGATGGAACGGGATGCCCGTCGCATGCGGGGAGATAGGCCCTTTGTCTTTACCAACCTGCGCACGGGTGAGGGGCTGGAGCAGGTTCTCAGTTGGCTGGAGCGGGAGGTGCTGTTTCGCCCCATCAAGGCCGACCCCCCCTCGGTGAGCCGCCTGTGAACTTCGGTAAGGCCATCTTGAAGGCAACCCGCCGAGGCGACCATACCCACATTTGGGAGTATTCTCAGGCTCCCTTGCAATGGCTGGGATCCCCTGGGGAGCCACCTGTGTACTACCTGCGCAACCCCAACGGCGGCCTGCTGGGTGGGGATCGCCATCGGATCGAGATCGGGCTGGGGCCAGGCTCGGCGCTGGAAATTCGCACCCAAGGGGCAATGCGGCTACATCCCGGCTTGATTCGGCAACAGGTCAAGGTCAAGCTGGCCCCCACCAGCCAGTTGATCTGGATCCCTCACCCGACCATTCCGGGGGCAGGGGCAGACTTTCGCCAGCAGGTGCAAATTGAGCTGGATCCCACAGCCCGCCTGGCCTATGCCGAGATCTGGACTGCCGGACGGCTGGCCATGGACGAACGCTGGCAGTTTGAACATCTTGCCAACTGCTTGCAAGTTTGGGTCACTGCTGGGATCCCATCCTCCCCCGAGGGGAGAAAACTCTGGCTGCAGGAACACATAGACCTGCACTTTCCCCATCGGCAGGTCTCCGCCGCGTCAGTGCTGGGATCCCATCTCTGTTGGGGATCCCTGTACTTGCTGGGGGATTGGCCGGAACCCACTTGGCTGACCGTTCACATCAGCGGAACGGAGTCCCCATACTGGCTGGTCAAGTCTCCGGATCCCATCTGTAAGGGTTGGATTCTGCGCCAGGTGGGGCCACAGGCAGAGGCCATTTGGCGGCATTTTGGCCAGGTTGCACTACAGCTTGCTCAAGCCAAGGGTGGCTCACCCCAGGGGTGGTAGACTAAGGCTGACTCAAACCAACTGGTTGACCCAAGGCCGGGACGGAGTCCTTTGAACGCTGCTCAACGGATTCTCAGACGCTCTGTCCTCAGGGGGCGAAGTCGCTGGCTGCTCCTCTACGAGAAGGGGATGGCCCTGCTGGCCCTGAGCAACCTGTGCTTGGTGCTCTTCGACATGAGCTATGTGCCTGGGCGAGATTTTTGGCTCCAGGGTCGGGTGCAAATTTTTGGCGCCTTTGGTCCTCCCATTCCGCTGCCGATTCTCTCCGAAGAAACCAGCCGTTCCCCGGTGACCGACCTATACGATCCCATCAAAGGTATCGAGCCCAACCCCGAAACCCAGCGCTACTTGGCCTTGGTGGATGAGCTGCGCCAGGTTACCCTGCGGTTTGGCGTGGAGTCGGAAGCGGCAGCACCGATCCTGGCCCGCTTGCGGGAGCTCAGCGACGAGATGATTGAGACCAATCCCTTTCAGGGCGCCAACAAAACTGGCCAGTTTGTGCGTATCCTCAATTTGATGCGGGAGCACATCCCAGAAGCCGACTCTGCCAGAGCCGCCTTTGCCCGCTTTTGGACTGCTGAGTACTTGGCCAGCGCCGATCCCGCAGATGGAATCGAATTTTTCCAGACCCGGCTGCGCCCCCTCTTCGAGACCAACTATTTCCGCCCCATTGGTGAGAGCGGTAACCCTGTTGACTTTTTCCCGGTGCTGGATTTTCCCTTCGTGCTTCTGTTTGGGCTGGAATTTTTGCTGCGCACGGTGGCCATCAGCCGCCGCTACACCGGCGTCAATTGGCTGGATGCCATGCTCTGGCGTTGGTACGATGTGCTGTTGCTGCTGCCCTTTTGGCGCTGGCTGCGGGTGATCCCCGTCACCATCCGGCTGGGACAAGCGCAGTTGCTGGATCTGGAGCGGGTACGCGCCCAGGTGAGCCAGGGCTTTGTTACCAACTTCGCCGAGGATCTGACGGAAGTCATTGTTGTGCGGGTGATCAACCAAATCCAGGGATCCATTCAGCGGGGATCCCTGCCCCTGCTGCCGGCAGCGGGTACCCAGCGCGACTACATTGATATCAACAACACCAACGAGCTGGAGGCGATTGCCAACCTGGTTTTTCGCATTGTTCTCTACCGCGTTTTGCCCCAGGTGCAACCGGAATTGCAACAACTGCTCCGCTACAACCTGGATGGCCTGCTCAAGCAGTTGCCTGCCATGCAAACTCTAGAACAGCTTCCCGGCCTGGGATCCCTGCCTGGCCAACTGACGGAGCGCCTGGCCAACGAGCTGACCACCACCACCTACAAAACCCTGACGGGCAGTTTCGAGGATCCCGTCGGCTCCAAGCTGGCAGCGCAACTGATGCAGCGGTTTGGTGAGGTCTTGGCACGGGAACTCAGCCAGGAGCATGCTTCGGAAGAAATTCGCTCTCTCCTGCAAGACTTGCTGGAAGAGATCAAAATTAACTACGTCGAGCGGCTATCCCACGAGGATCTGGAGGAGGTGATGGAGCAAACCCGCCAGCTTCGGCAAAAGGCCCAGCAACTGGAGAAAGACCGCCGCCGATAGAGTTCGGGGGATTGGTTGACGAGGTTTCGCCAGTTCAGTAGGATAATGGTTCCAAGTCGGGCGAGTGGCGAAACTGGTAGACGCACCGCACTCAAAATGCGGCGGGAAACCGTGTCGGTTCGAATCCGACCTTGCCCATGATTTTTAGTCTGCTGTGACGAGCTGTAAGGCTCGCTGCTTTCTGGGTTTGGTAGGTTGATCCGTCTTGCCTCTTCTCACAGGGGTTTGGTGATAGAACCAGCCAAGCCCTTCTGGAGCAGGGTGCCAGCGGGACGGAGTCCTTAGATAGGGCAGCCAGAATCGGGCTCATCCTGCATCCTAGAGATGAAGCTCTAGCCGCTAAACTGGGGAATCATGGATGCAACTTTGGAATCTTTCTTTGCCTCTGCCACCCAAATTGGGCTAGGTCTAGCAGGCTTGCTGGCTGTGCTCACCCTGCTGGCCTGGATCCGCAATTGGCCCTTGAAGTTTGCGCTGGTGGGCTACACGGCGTTTGCGCTGGTTTTAACAGCGGGATGTTTTGCCCTCAGCTTGGGGCCGATCTTTCGCTCCCGCATTCCCGGTGCTGCCCCCTACACCACCGTCTATGACCAAGGGGCGGATCGAGCGGTTATTGCTGTCAGCCCGGATATCACCCCAGAGCAACTGATCCTCACCCTGAAGCAGGCGGCCAGCGATTTGGGATCCCCGGGCCGCTTCTCCACCGGTTCGCCGGTGTTCACCTTGCGGGCCCGCACCGTCATCCATCCCGAGCCGGGAGTTTCCGAGCCGTTGCTCTTGGGCACGCTGCAACAGCCGTTGGGAAAGCGCCTGCGCACCCCAGAAGAACAACAGCAGCAGCAGATCCATCTAGAGGAAGAGGCCTTTGCCCGGCTGCGGAAGTTGGCCCAGGGTCAGGCTTCTGCCGCCTTGTCTGCAGAGGGAGCGGAAGAGCCAACCACCGGGATCCCACTTGCCCAGTCTTGAGCGCTGAGCCAGCGGCGCAGATCCTGTCCCACCCGGTCGGGGATCTCCCAGGGAAAGAGATGAGCCACGTTGGGATAGACAATGCAGGTGCAGTGGGGCAGGGCGCGGGCTGTGGCCAGGCTGCTGTTGGCGGTGATGTGGCGATCCCGCTCGCCGGCCATAAGCAGTACCGGGATGCGAATTCGGTGCAGATCTCCCTCGCGGTTGTAGCCCCGTTGCAAAGCGGCGCGCAGAGCTTGGCGAGCCTGGGGGGAGGTGTGCAGATAGGCGGGCAAGGCCATGTGCGCCAAATACCGATAGGCCGTTGGGGTCTGTTGCTGCATCAGGTAGCGGTAAAGGGAGCGACGGCCAAAGGTCTCGATGTTCCATTCCCAGCCGGGCCAAAGCCAGTTGAGCAGCGAGGCAACGCCGGTGTTGACCTGATCCCAAAAATCGGTGGGGGGATGGTTGCTGCGGGGGCAGGCGGCACTGGCCACCAAAACCAAGCCTTTTACCCGCTGCGGCAGCCGCAAAGCCAACTCCAGGGCCAGGATCCCGCCCAAAGACCAGCCCAGAACCAGACACGCCTGCCAGCCCAGGCGATCCAGCAGCCGCTCCAAGTCCTCTAGGTGATCCTGCATCTCAAAGGGATCCGTCACCTGGGAATGCCCGTAGCCACGCAGATCTGGCGCCACACAGGGGTGGATCCCCGCCACTGCCTCTGCAAATACCGCCATGCAGTCGGCATTGCCCGGATGGCCGTGGAGCATCAAGATTGGGAGGGAGGGGATCCCTTTTCCCCAAGTACGGTAGTGGAGCTGCAGGCCCATCGCGTCAGCAGTGCAGTTCCCGACTGCTGTAGGCATAACACTCTGGATAGCATCTAGACAGCAGGGTTAGGCGCTGGCCGCCTTCTTCGGAGTGGGCTGGAGCTTTACCCCGTTGGGAATGCAAATTAAGTTTTGATCCAGCACCTGCACAAACCCTTTCGAACGCAGGGATCCCAGAAGACGAGTCACCGTCACGCGGGTGGCCCCAATGGCATCCCCAATCTGGGCATGGGTAAGGGGCCAGGGGAGATACATCCCTTGTTCACAGGGCTGTCCATACTCTTCGATCAACAGGCTCAAGAAGCCCTTGAGGCGATCGATGGCGCGCCGTTGGCCCAGATTTCCCAACCACAGCAGCTTCCGTTGCAGTTGCTGGCGGAAGTTTTCCTGAATCTTCTGGTGCAGATAGGGCCACTGCTCCAGATCCTGCCAGTAAAACCACATCACCGTGGTGCGATCGGCGTGGGTGCAGGCTTTCAACTCAAAGCGCTCTGGGTTGCTCAGCTCAAAAGGAAATCCAGCCGTGATGAACCCAACAAAGACCTCCCGCCGCTCTGGAGTTTGGCTGACCAGGCGCACCACTCCCTCTTGGGTGATGTACACCAATCCCGGACGAGTGGGAATGCGCACGTCTTTGGGAAAGGTGCGACAGCGGTAGTGCTCCTCGGCCCACTGGCAAAGCTCACGCCATTCCTGAGCCTCTGTTGCCGATGTGATGGAAACAAGTGACATGAGATCAACTTCCTGTCGCTCGAGCGACCTGATGGGTTTTACAGACTTTCCAGCTTTACCCGGCTGTAGGCTATGCAACGCTTCCGCGTTCGCGCCGGCGGTGCGGAGCACCTACACGTCAACGGGACGGAGTCTTAGGAAGATGGGGATGGAGAAACAGCAAGATACACACAAGAAGGCAAATACAAAGAGGAAGGAAACCGCAGGGTTTACTTTACCTTAGCTTCATAATGGCACTTGACCTCATAGGGTGACATTGTGTTCCTACTGATATTGTTCAAAAGGCTACGTCCAATAATAACCCCAAGAAGCCGTAAATTTTCAGATTCTGCCGCTGAACTCGGCTACCTGGGGGATCAGCGCAGATCATTGGGTCAGACTGGTGTATGTCTAAGGGCGGGTGTGGGGTGGCTGGGATGAATATTCTCATCAGCAACGACGATGGCATCCAGGCGGCAGGGGTGCGGTGTTTGGCGGCAGCGCTGGCCCAGCTGGGGGGGCACCAGGTAACGGTGGTCTGTCCGGATCGGGAGCGCTCGGCCACCGGCCACGCCCTGACGTTGCACAAGCCGCTGCGGGTGGATCCGGTGCGGGAGGGATTTCCTCCAGAAGTGCAGGCCTGGGCCTGTTCGGGCACCCCTTCCGACTGTGTCAAGTTAGGTCTGGACGGGCTATTGGATCATCCTCCCGATTGGGTGATTTCCGGCATCAATCAGGGAGCCAATCTGGGCACGGATGTGCTCTACTCCGGCACCGTATCGGCAGCGATGGAAGGGCTGCTGGAAGGGATCCCCAGTTTGGCGGTGAGCCTGGCCAGCTTTACCCATCAGGATTTTCAGCCGGCAGCGCAAGTGGTGCTGACGTTGCTGGAGAAACTGAGCTTGAAGCCCTTGGGGGAGCCCATGCTGTTGAATGTGAATGTGCCGCCATTGTCGGCTGCCGAGATGCGCGGCATGGTTCTAGCTCCTCTGGCCTGGCGCAAATACACCGATATCTACGAGAAGCGGGTGGATCCGCGCGGCAAGGCCTACTACTGGCTGGCAGGAGAGGTGGTGGAAGAGGGGGTGGATCCCCGCTCGGATGTGCGGGCCGTTGCGGAAGGCTATGTATCGATTACGCCCCTGCAGCCGGATCTGACGGCCTACGCGGCCTTCGATAGCTTACAGCGCTGGGGGCTCTCAGCTTTTGGCTCATGAATTTTAAGCCGGTGAGCTGGGGTCAGCGCCGAACAATGTCATCCCCTCCAAATTTTGGGTCGAACTCGGCGGGAAAGCGGGTGTTGGCACTGTAGATTGCCCCTTCCAGAAAAGCGCTCTTTAGGTTGTCCATCGACAGATTGGCCCCTCGCAAATCCGCCCCCGTTAGATCCGCCCCACTTAGGTCGGCGCCACGCAAATTGGCCCCACTCAGGTTGGCCTCGCCCATCATAGAGGAGACTGCGTAGAAACTCCCGTCAGCGCCAGCAATCGTTTCGCCACCCCTTCGGCAACCGGCATGACCGACAGTCGCGTGCCCCGCCGTACTACTTCCAGCTCCTCCGGGGTGAAGGTGTCTCGCAATTCAGCCAAAGGGATCAATCGCCCAAAGGCTGAGACAAACCGCACTCGCACCGTATGCCAGCGGGGATCCTCGCGGGTAGATTTGGGATCATAGTAGGGGCTGGCAGGGTCGAATTGGCTGGGATCCACCACGTGGGTTTCCAGGATCTCCATCAAACCGGCAATTCCGGGCGGCTCGGCGTTGGAATGGTAGAAAAAGGCGCGATCCCCAGGCTGCATTGCCTTCAGATAGTTGCGGGCTTGGTAGTTGCGCACGCCATCCCAGAGGGTTTGGCCTTCCCGCTGCAGATCCCAGATGCTGTAAACGCTGGGCTCAGATTTCATCAGCCAGTAGTTCATGGGGCACTAAGCTCTGGGAGCAGATAAAAGGGAGCAACGGGCAGCAAACTCGACAAAGTTTTGCAACATCTGCAAGCCAACAGGGCCCGACTTTTCGGGGTGAAATTGGGTAGCAAACAAGGTGCCGCGGGCAATGGCGGCTACACAGGTTTGGCTGCCGTGTTGGGTGGTAGCAGCCACCCAGCTTGGGTCATTGGGCACTGCGTGGTAGGAGTGGACAAAGTAAACCCAGCTTTGATCCGGGATCCCTGCCCAAAGAGGCGATTGGGGTTGGGTAAGGTGCAACTGGTTCCAGCCCATGTGGGGGATACGCAAGCCCGGCTCCGGTCGAAAGCGCTGCACCCGTCCAGGCACAATGCTCAGCCCTGGCTCTGTTCCCTCTTCGCTGCTTTCGAACAAAACTTGCAGCCCAAGGCAAATGCCTAAAAAAGGCTGTTGCCGCTCCACAGCTTCCCGGATCGCTTTCCCAAAGCCCCGCGCCCGCAGCTGCTGCATGGCTGGGTCAAAGGCCCCATCGCCGGGCAGGACAATGCCGTCAAAAGCCGCTAGTCCAGTTGGCTCTGTTACTAGCTGCACCTCAGCTCCGGCCCGCTCCAGCCCTTTGCAAGCCGAATGCAGATTTCCCGCCTCATAGTCGATCACCGCCAGGCGTACAGTCCCCATGGGATCCCTTCTCGTGAGGAGTTTAGGAGTCTATCAGTATAGTGGTTCTAACCCGTTTGAGCTGACTCATGGCTGTGGCAATTGCTTCGCACGATCCCACTCCGACCGGTACTGCTCCGCAACCCTGTCGCGACCAGGTTGATTGGCCTGAGGCGGCTTACCTGCACATCCCTTTTTGTCGGCAACGCTGCCACTACTGTGATTTTGCCACCGGCCTGGGCACCCGCAAGTTGATGGAAACCTACGTGCAGATGCTCTGCCGGGAGATCGGCGGCGCCTACCGCTACCGCCATCTGGCCGGGGATCCCAGACCGTTGACCAGCATTTTTTTCGGGGGTGGCACACCCTCTCTGCTGACGGTGGAGCAACTGGGGCGGATCTTGACTCAATTGAGGGAGAGGATCCCGTTTCATCCCGACTGCGAGATTTCTCTGGAGGCCAACCCCGGCACCCTGACGCGGGAGCAGTTGGCGGGCTACCGGGAGCTGGGGGTCAACCGCATCAGCCTAGGGGTACAGGCATTTCAGCCAGAGCTGCTGGCCGCTTGTGGTCGCCTGCATGGAGTGGAGGAAGTTTACGAAGCCGTGGCCGACTTGCAGGCGGCGGGCTTTGAGAATTTCAACCTGGATTTGATCTTTGGGCTGCCCTACCAGACTTTGGAACACTGGCAGCAGTCTCTACGAGCTGTTCTTGAGATTAACCCCACCCATGTCTCCGTCTATGATCTGACGATTGAACCGGGAACCCGCTTTGGTCGGATGTACCGACCGGGAGCAGCACCTTTGCCCAGCGAGGAAACCACAGTTGCCATGTACCTAATGGCGCGGGAGCTGCTCACCGAAGCGGGCTACATCCACTACGAAATCTCCAATTTTGCCCGCCCCGGCTACGCCTGTCGCCACAACCGAGTGTACTGGGAAAATCGCCCTTACTTTGGCTTTGGCATGGGATCCGTCGGCTACGAGGGGGGACGGCGCATTCAGCAGCCCAAAACCCTTTACCACTACTTCGAGCAGGTGAAAGTCGGAGTCCACCCTCTCCCTCCTGAAGCATCCCCAGAGGAAGTTTGGATGGATACTTTGATGTTGGGGTTGCGTCTAAAGGAAGGTCTGGATTTGTGCCATTTGCAAGAGCGTTTTGGCCACCCAAAGGTCGAGCAAGCTTTGGAGAGGCTGGATCCCTATTTTGAGAAGGGATGGGCCAGTTGTGAGGCAGGCCGGCTACGGCTGATTCCGCCCGATGGCTGGCTATTTTCCAATGAGATTCTCAGAGACTTGCTGGCTTGATTCCGACGGTTACTTTCACAAGATTTCTCACCAGAGCCCCCTATCCCAATTGGCCGAAAACTCAAGCTTTGAGGAGCGTAGGCCATCACCATTTCCAGCAGCCATTAAACCCAACATTTCACAGATCCTGAGATCTCTAATCTTGCAAGAGGGGTTGAGGGGAAAGATACGGAAGCCCAGAGGATCCCTATCGATAGTTGACAAATTGCAGCGCCACCGGGTAGTCCTGCTGCCTAAGCATTTGAATGACCGCCTGTAGCTCGTCTTTATCCTTGCCGGAAACGCGCACCAGATCCCCTTGAATGGCAGGCTGCACTTTCTTAAAGTTGTCGCGGATTTGCTTGGCGATCTGTTTGGCCAGTGTGGCATCAATGCCCTTTTTCAGGTGAACCACCTGGCGCACTCGGTTGCCGCCGGCGCTCTCTGGGGGTTGGAAGTCGAAGATCTTCAGGGATAGACCCCGCTTGGCCGCTTTGGTAAGAAGCAGATCCCGAATGGAGTTGAGGGCCATGTCGTTGGCGGTGGTGATGGTCAGGGATCCCTCCTCCAGCTCAATTTCCGTCTGAGTATCCTTGAGGTCGTAGCGCTGTTTGATCTCCCGTCGGGCTTGATCCACAGCGTTCACCAGTTCCTGCCGATCGAAATCACTGACGATATCAAATGAGTAGGTAGAGGCCATACACCCTATCTTCGCTATTGTTCAGTATCTTAAGCCCTCAGCCAAGCAGGGATCCCTAACTCTCGGAGAAGCTACAACAGGTAGAGGGATCCCAGTCCAGATTTACGGAGAAGCAGGATGGCCGATGTTGTTTTAATTACAGGCGCCTCTGAAGGCATCGGCAGAGCTACTGCCCTTACCTTTGCCCGTGGGGGTTACCGATTGGCGCTGGCTGCCCGCACTGCCGAAACCCTGAAGCAAACGGCCATCGACCTGGAGCAAAGCCTAAATGCCGAGGTCTTGGCCGTTCCCACCGATGTCACGCAGCCAGAACAGGTGCAAAACCTGGTGGAGAGAACCCTAGAACGCTATGGCCGCATCGATTGCCTGATCAACAACGCCGGCATCTGCATGAGTGGCCCTTTTTTGCAAACTACCCTGGAACACTGGCAGGCTTTGATGGCGGTCAACTTTTGGGGCTACCTCCACACCATCCGAGCCGTGCTCCCCGACATGTTGAAGCGCAAAAAAGGCCAGATCATCAACGTGGGATCCATTGGCGGCAAAATGCCCCTGCCCCAGATGAGCGCCTATTGTGCCAGCAAGTACGCGGTCAGTGGGCTGACGGAGGCGCTGCGTCTGGAACTGCAACCCCAAGGGATCCAGGTAATTGGCGTCCATCCGGGCATCGTCAGCAGCAATTTCCTCAAGCGAGCCATTTTTCTGGATGAGGTGGGGCCAGCGTCCTCTCCCGACAGCCAAGCCCAAACCTCAGGTGGCAAAGCCCGTGAGCAAATGCAACAGGCGCTGGAGAGTTTTTGGGCCAGCCAGCCGGAAGAAGTTGCCGAAGCCATTTGGGATGCCGCTCGCCAGTCCAAGTCAGAGGTGGTGGTGGGCATGGCCCAATGGGCGGTAGGAGCTTACACCCTCTTCCCCGGATGGGTCGGCTCACTGCTCCAGAATGTTCCTCGCTAGCCCACTGGATCGGTCGAGAGTTCTGGGGCGCTGGATGAGCGATTCTGCAGACCCAGCGATAGCAGGAAGAAGGCTAAACTTCGGTATAGTTTGAGGTACGGTTAAACACTGGTATTGACAGCGGAAGTATGGTTGAATCTGTGCCTTCTCCTTCCGGTACCCACCAGCACATCTTGATCGTGGAAGACCGAGATGGCCGCCGTACCCAGGTACTGGGATCCGCCAAATACTTCATCGGTCGGGACTTGGCGAACGACATCTGTCTCAACTCTCAGTATGCCTCCCGCTACCACGCCATGCTGCTGCGGATTCCCGCCGAGCGAGAGGGAGAATATTGCTACCGCATTTTGGATGGGGATCTGGAAGGTCGCCCCAGCACCAATGGCTTGTTGATCAACGGCCAGAAATTGACCACCCACCAGCTCAAGTCGGGGGATGTGATCACCTTTGGCCCCGATGCCAAAGCCACCTACAAAATTGTTAAGGCTCCCTAGGCCCAGATCTCTGCAGAGCGTGCAATCGCCCCCCAATCAACAGCAGCAAAGCCAGCACCAAGGCCATCTCCGACAGCAAGGTCGCTAGGGCCGCCCCCTGCCAACCCCACCTTGGGATCCAAACCGCATTCAAAAGCCCATTCAGCCCCAGAGCCATCAGTTGCAGACGGCTGCGGGGCTTTTGCAACCCTGCCCCGGTGAGCAGGTGAGACAGCAAAAGGTGGATCCCCTCCAGCAAAATGACCGGGCTGAGCCAACGCAGGATGAGGGCCGTTTCCCGGTAAGCCGATCCCAGCACCCAGGGGATCCCGTAGGATCCCAGCGCCAGCCCCAGGGCGGCCAAACTGCCGTAGCCCACCACCCAAGGGGAAAGGTGACAGGCGTAGCGCCAGCCTTGTGGGAGTCCTTTTTGGCCTTGGCGGCACAGCTCGGCAAAATGGCTGGTGAGCAGGGCGATCATCGGCGTTTGCGAGAAGTTGATCACCCGGTAGGCAGCGCTGTAAAGACCCCCCGCCGCTGCTGAGGCCAAACGGGGCAAGAGCAGCTTATCCAAATCGGTGAAGGTTTTCACCGCGGCCAGCCCCACCGCAAAGTCCCAGCCCGCTGTCAGCCGTTCCCGCAGATCTCGCCAGCTCAGGGCCAAGGGGAGAGAAGGCTCGCTCCACCGCCCCATCCCCCTCGCGATCAGCAGCAGCACGACCAACACCATCAGGCCGTACAGAACAGCCCATTGCACCAGGGATCCCCAGCCTAAGGCCACCGCCAACAACACTGCCCCCAATCGCCCCAGCGCCATGCCCGTGTCGATGAGGGCTACCCCAGCAGCCTGCTCTCTCCCGATCAGGATCCCCCTGTACACCTCTGGCACCGCGATGAACAGCAGATCGCTCAAAAGCAATACCCCCACCACCGCTGCTGGCGTCCCGGCCAGCCAAACGCTCAAGAGGGGCCACAACACCAGCGCCATCCCCCCACAGCCCAATCCCGCCAACCATAAGCTGGGGCCAATCCCCTGGGTGCAAGTCGGGGATCCCTGCCGGCTGAGGCGCTGGATCAGCAGTTCCGATTGGCCCAAATAGCCAAACGGGGCGGCCAGGTTGCTGCAGGCCAAGATGGCAGAGAAAACCCCGAAGGCTTCCGGCCCCAACAGACGGGCCAACAGGATGAAATAGGCCCCGGACAACCCCAGGCGCAGGCCATTGCCCACCATCAGCCAGGCAGCCTGGCGCAGCCGTTGTTGTTCTGCTCTATCCACGCTGCCACTCCTGGACGAGGCTTGCCGCAGCCAGGGATACTGGATGGATGCTGAGAGGGCCCGCCCAAGAGCGGGCATCTCCTCTCGATTTTGGGTGTATCGGTTGCAATTCTTCTGGCAATTTCATGGCCAAACTCTACCCTGTCAGCGACGCCACGCGAAGCCCCCACACCTTGGCAGGACGGGATCCAAAAGCCCTGTTCTCCCCCCATTCCAGGCCGCCTGCCCCTCGCCGGGTGCTTCCCCCACCCCCGCCGGACGGCGGTAGCCCTCGCTGGCTGGGATCCGCATCGGCCAAAACGGTGGGGCAGGGCTATCGGGCCGTTGTCTTGCTCTTGCTGACCAGTCTGCTGCTGTTTGGAGGGCTGGGATCCCGTCTGGCCTACCTGCAGCTAGCGCGCACCCAGTATTACCGCCAGCTGGCCGATACCAACCGCATTCGCCTGTTGCCCCAGCCGCCAGAACGCGGACGCATTGTGGATCGCAACGGCGTATTGCTGGCGAGCAGCCGATTGTCCCACTCGGTCTTCCTCTGGCCTCTGGTGCAGTCGCGGCAGCGCTGGCAGGAGATGATCCCCAAGTTGGCAGAATACTTGAACATGGCCCCCGAGGAGATCGCCCAGAAACTGGAACAGGCCGGATATCGTTCCCCGTTTCCCCTGCGCATCCTGCGCAACGCCAGCCCCCAGGTGGTCATTCAACTGGAGGAGATGAGCCGCGAGCTGCCGGGAGTGATGGTGGAGGCCGAGACGGCGCGGTTTTATCCCCATGGCGACTTGGCTGCTCACCTGCTGGGCTACACCGGCGAGATCTCGCAGGAACAACTGCGGGCGGATCCCAGCTATCGCCTGGGGGATATTGTCGGCCTGATGGGAGTGGAGGAATTGTTTGAGAGCCATCTGCGCGGCCAATGGGGCGGGCGACAGGTGGAGGTGGACGCCATGGGAGAGGTGCTGCGGGTGCTGGGGGAACAAGCGCCCCAACCGGGCAACACCCTGCAGCTCACTTTGGATGTGCGGCTGCAGCAGGCGGCAGAGCGAGCCCTCGGCCAGCAAAAAGGAGCGGTGATCGCCATGGATCCCAGCGATGGCTCGATCCTGGCCATGGCCAGCTATCCCACCTTTGATCCCAACCTCTTTTCCAGCCGCATCACCCAAGCCCAGTGGGAGAGCCTGCAGCAGCAGGATTTTCCCTTCCTCAACCGCGGCCTGCGGCCCTATCCCCCCGCCAGCACCTACAAAATCATCACCACCGCTGCCGGGATTGAGTCGGGAGCCTTTCCCCCGAATACGGTGCTGCAGACCGGCCCCTACATCCAGGTGGGAGGGTGGCGCTTTTGGGACTGGAACCGGGCCGGCTTCGGGCGGCTGAACTACCGGCAGGCGATGGCCTACAGCAGCGACACCTTTTTCTACCAAATCGCCCTCGGCACCAAGGCTGCCCCTTTGCAAGAATGGTCGCGCCGCTTTGGGTTGGGACAACTGACCGGGATTGGCCTCAAAGGGGAAGCCGCGGGTCTGGTGCCGGATGCTGAGTGGAAGCAGCGCCACTGGCGCGAGCCCTGGTATGTGGGCGACACGGTCAACATGTCCATCGGCCAGGGATTTATTACCGCTACGCCGCTGCAAATGGCGGTGGTAACGGCGGCAGTGGCCAATGGGGGCTGGCGGGTGCGCCCCTTGCTCTCGCACCAGGTGATCCCGGAAAGCCCTGTGCCGCTGCGCCAAAAGGTAGGTCTTTCCCCTGCCACCCTGGAGATCCTGCAGCAGGGGCTGCGAGATGTCGTGGTTTACGGCACTGGCGGCAACGCCAACCTGGGGCCAGGATTTCCCCCAACGGCTGGTAAAACCGGCACCGCAGAGGATCCGCCGCGGCGATCCCACGCTTGGTATGTTGGCTATGCTCCCTACGACCGGCCCGAATTGGTGGTCGTGGTCTTTCTGGAAAACAGCGGCGGTGGGGGTGGATCACGGGCCGCTCCCATCTTTCGAGAGGTGATGCGGGCCTACTTCCGACCCGAGTCGTGAGCCCTAGCTTTCTGTCGGATCCGAGCCAACTGGGTATATGCAGTCTCTTGTCTCCCAGAAAATTGCGTTAAGATCCCCTAAAACCCCTTGCCCAGCAGGCTTCTGCCCTAACTTAGCTGTAGAATATGTCAGTGATTTGGAGCTCAACTGCCACAATCCTGCCATTCGCGCCAGTGGCGCCTTGGCGCATTGCAGGGCAAGCCCCGCTCCCACACACTGAGAACACTCTGGGCCGTGGCCGCTCTGCAACGCCTGAGCGAATCCGCGATCCAGGGAACGCTCTAACTTTATTGCCTAACTCAAAAGGAGATCAGGATGAACAAGGCAGAACTTGTTGATGCCGTCGCTCATCGCGCCAATGTAACCAAAAAAGAAGCGGAGGCTGTCATTTCGGCAGCACTGGAGATCATTGTCGAAGAGGTCGCATCCCGCGATGAAAACGGTGAACCCAAGGGGAAGGTGATCCTGGTGGGCTTCGGCTCCTTTGAGGCTCGCAAGCGCAAAGAGCGGGAAGGTCGCAACCCGAAAACCAACCAAAAGATGGTGATCCCAGAGAGAATCGTCCCCACTTTTGCGGCGGGCAAGTCATTCCGCGAAGCAGTAGCAGGGGGGAAATCTTAATTTCGCCGGGTTGGGACTCGGCTGCTGGGTAGGGCGTGGAGCAGCCTCGACATGGTGGCAATTGGGCTTGGGGAGCAGCAATCGCTGGCTGCTCTCCCCAGGAGATTCTGGATTTTTCGGCCAGCTTGAATCCGCTGGGCCCACCGGAATCGGTCTTGCAAGCTCTGACTCAGGCGCTGTCTGCAGCAGACCCGGTTGTAATCAGCCGCTACCCGGATCCCGACTATCGGGACTTGCGCATCTGTTTGGCCAACCATTGGGCCGTCGATCCTGAGTGGATCTTTGTGGGCAATGGGGCAGCGGAGTTGCTCACCTGGGCAGCCCGGGATGCGCAAGGGCGGGAGGTATGGCTGCCCCAGCCTGCTTTTGGGGATTATGCGCGGGCTCTGCGGGCAGCAGGGGCGACCATCAAGCCGCTGCCTTTTTTCCCCGGCCAGGGATCCGCCGGTTTTACCCTTCTGCAGGAACCCCTTCCGGCGGCAGGCAAGGGAAACCGGGTGCTCTGGCTGAACAACCCTCATAACCCGACGGGCTGGCTGATCCCGCAGCAAGATATCCTGCCTCTCCTGCCCCAGTTCGACCGGGTGGTGGTGGACGAGGCTTTTATGGACTTTTTGCCGGGGGAGCCCACCCTGAGCTTAAACTCCAGCCCGTCGGCAATGCCCCGCAGCCAAACCTTGATCCCCCACCTGGCGGCTCACCCCAACACCATCGTCATCCGTTCCCTCACCAAGTTTTTCACCCTGCCCGGCTTGCGCATTGGCTTTGCGGTGGGGCACCCGGATCACTGGCAGCGCTGGCGACAGTGGCGGGATCCCTGGAGCGTCAACGGATTGGCGGGAGTGGCAGTGGCGGCAGCTTTGGCCGATGAGGACTTCCGCCGGCGCACCTTGGCCTGGCTACCCGTGGCCCGAGAGCATTTGTTCAGGGGTTTGCAAGCACTGCCCGGCTGGGATCCCTGGCCTGGTCAAGCCAATTTTGTGTTGGTGCGCTGCCCTGGCTCTGCCACGCAAATTCAGCGGGCGCTGCTGCAGCGGCACCGGATTCTGGTGCGGGATTGCCTGAGTTTTCCCGAGCTGGGAGATCGCTACCTGCGCATTGGCCTGCGCACCCTGCCGGAGCAGGAGCAGTTGTTATCCGCCTGCCGGGAGATCCTGGAGAATAGCTAGGGATTTTTCTGCGGGAGAAATTCTCATGCCCGAAGCTACCGCCTTTTGGCCGGAATGCAACGCCCCTATCGTGCGGGGGGTGGCCCATTACAGCGATCTGGAGTTGCTGCGGGCCTTTCAACGGCAGCCGGAGGTGGCCCGCTACTTCATCAGCCTGTTTTGCCGCTACTGCCAGTGGGTGGACGGGATCCTTGCCGAACATCTGCCGCCCGAGCAGTGGGCTGCCTATCGAGAGCAGGTTTGGTTGCGGCTTTACCTGCGCCTACAGCGCCTAGATGTCCACAGCCTTGTGGAAGAAGCGGCTGGCGAAGGGGATCCTGTGCTGCGACCCTGGCTGGCGGAGCAAACCCGTGAGCTGATCCAATCCTTGGATGGGATCCCCACCCGCCCTCAAGCTTCTTGCAGTCTCGACTCCACCAGAGGCGGGGCGAAGTCCTCTCTTTCACCGGCACTGGCCTGTTATTTGACTGCTGGTTTGGATACCTTGCCGGGGGATCTGCGCTTCATTCTGCTGCTGCGGGATCGCTTTGGCTGGCCACCGGTTCGCATTGCCGACCAACTCAAGGCTGACGGATACTACCTTGCTCCAGAAGACGTGGATGCCATCGTTGCCTCTGCCCGCCAGATCTTGCTTCAGAACCTACCGACAGATGTGCGTGCCCTCTATCTGGAGGCAAAGCCCTAGAAGACTGCCATAGCCCTGTGGCATGGTGGTTTATGGCAAGGTATGGGGCGCTGGCAATCCTTGTTCCTAAGGTGGTTTCTCCTGTTAGGCTGTTTCCGGCTGTAACAGTGGATCGGCATTGTTTGCTCTCCGACTTTACATCAAGTTGAGTGTGGGCTGTCTATGAGTCCTTCTCCGCTTCCCCCAGACCCTACCCAACCCCTGTCTCCGGCACAGCAGTCCCATTCACATCCAGTTCCTCAACTTGCTCTTCAGGAGGCGCTGAGCCATCTGCATTTGGATGTGCTGAAAGAACTGGAGCGATTCCGCCTCTGGCAGCGTTTGCAGCGCATGGACTCTGTCCCGCCACCACGAGCAGGTCAGCTTGGGAATACCAGCTCTGTACAGCGCCCTTCACCTGTACTCATTCAAGAGGTGGTGGAAGACTTGGAAGAGGAAGAGATGCCGCGGCCCTCCGGGGCCTTTTCGCCCCTCTGGGTCTTGCTGCTGTGGGTGCTTTCCTGCGCGGGGATTGGCTTTGGGGTGCGCTGGCTGATCTGGCCGGAAGAACTGTCCCTGCCCCAAAGTGCTGCCAGCAGGGCGGAAGAAGGGATCCCTGCCCAGCTGGATTTGGCCCAGTTGCCCCTGATCCCACTGGAACCGGTGGAAGGGCAGGTGGGAGAGGAGTTCTATTCCGGTGGCTTGGATCCGGATCGGCTGGCGCTGGGCTTGACGGCCACCCCGGACTTGAAGGACGTACAGGTGGATCCTCTTCAAGGCGTTCCTAACCTGCTGGACAGCCTGCAGACCGACTTGGCCTTGGCTTCCAAGGAACCCTCTCCCCCCAGCTTGCAAACGGTGGAGCAGTTGGCAGCCAGCCTGGAGCGCCCGTCCCAACCTTCATCGCCTACTTCTGCGGGATCCCAGAACGTGGTGCCCCTAAGCGACAACAGCGTAGACTCTCTGGGGCCGAACCGCGGCGAGGGAACCTTCTTGGTGCTCACTACCTACTCGGGAGATGAGAGCTTGGCACGTGCTCGAGAAGTTTCTGATGGGGCCTTTGTCAAAGATGTGAATGGCCAGAAGTTTGTGCAGTTGGCAGCATTTAAGCAACTGGAGTATGCCCGCTATCATGCGGAAACCCTGAAAAATAAGGGCTTTAACGTTACAATTGCTGAGCAGTAACTTTGGCCATCCCGTCACTGCTGACCTGCGCCAAAACCCAATTCATCCTGGTTGGCAGCAAACTTTGTATTTCAGGGATCCCATCTTGGGAGAAGAGCTGGAGTCGATCCCATTGTAGTCATTTCAAGTTAGGTTAAGACGCTTCCCAGCTGCTCAGCGGTGCCGCCCAAGCCTTCCACGCCGCTTCCGCGACCACCCCCAGGCAATGCGACGGAACAGTTTCATTCCTCATTACGGTCGTTTCATTCCAACTAGGACACTGCACTCACACCTAAAACAACACTAAAACAAACGTTAAATGCACAGGGCCAGAGGGCTTTTCAAGGACTCCGTCCCGCTG
>NZ_JANSHV010000107.1:0-817 GCF_047461775.1 Synechococcus sp. R6-5 | reverse complement strand
ATTATTGACTAGAGTCATGCTCCCCAGGCATCAAAATGCTCCCGGTTGTGGTCGGCCTGGTGTTGATTGGCGTGGAGCAGGTTAATCCCCAGATCCAAGACTTGGTGCATGGCACAACCCGTGTTGCGGTTGAGGAGAAAACGCTCTAGCTGCGGAAAGAGCTGGATTCGGCCACCGTAGGGGTGGGAGAAGGGCCGACGGAGAGTTTACGCACCTCGGAGCAGAAAGAAGCCATGCTGAAGCCACCGAACCGCTTGACAGTGCTGGCCCGCAGGCGCAAGTTGGGGCTGGCAAACCAAATGCGCTCTTCCGACTCAGTCATCTCATACTGGGTGTAAAGGGTAAGGGCGCCATCGGATCCCATGACATAGGTACCGGCCACCGGCACTTTCTCAGCGTAGCCCTGATCCCGCAGCAACTGCCCGCGCATGGGATCGGTCTCATCGGGGATAGGTACCAGCACCACGTCTCCCTTGTACTCTTCGTTGTCCCACTCCTGCTCGCCATCCCACCGCACCCGCGCTGCTCCCACAGCTCGTCGGGGATCCACCCTGAACAACTCGCAAACCCGGATGACTGCTGGATCGGTTGCCGCAAGGGTGGCAATTTGTAGCCGCGACCTCCCACCCTCAGAGCGGCGAAAAGCCAAGTGATGGCTGGTGCGTTGGCACATCCACTCCCCAGCACTGAGGGCGAAAAACTCCATTACGGTCATCATGGCCGACGCGGATCCTCATCGATGGAACAGGGTTTGCCGATCTTAGCTTGCAGAGCAACTCAACGATTTAGCTAACGGTGGTGCGGGGGCAATCAGTCC
>NZ_JANSHV010000106.1:0-13337 GCF_047461775.1 Synechococcus sp. R6-5 | reverse complement strand
CAACGCTGACGCGAAGACGCGACCAACGTTTTGGGTGTGGGTGCAGTGTCCTAGCTTGAATCGAAATGACCCTACCTACGGGTTCCAGCCGGGCCATCTGGTGCTAGAACGGTAGTGTTTTGAACCTGCGGAGATGGGATCCCACCCTCTTGGGCTTGCTCTATGACCGTATACGTGGTTCAGATCAGCGACCTGCATCTGTTTGCCAAGCCCCATCACCGGCTGCTGGGGGTGGACACGGAAGCCTCTTTCCTGCAGGTGCAAAAGGCCATTGCCGCTCTGGATCCCTTGCCGGATCTGCTGCTGCTTACCGGAGATCTCTCTCAAGATGGCAGTGCGGCATCTTACGCCCGTTTGAGAGCCCATTTGCAGGCTCTCCCCATCGATACTTACTGGTTGGCAGGCAACCACGATCGCCTGCACACCATGAACCAAGAGCTTCATGCCGAGCGGCTATTCGGGGACAAGAGCTTCAGCCGGGAAAATTGGAGCTTTATTTTGTTGAACTCCCTCGTGCCCGGCAAAGATAGCGGTTACCTGACGGAGCGCACGCTGCTGTGGCTGAAACAAGAATTGCAGCGGAGCAAAGCCGCCCAACACCATGTTTTGTTGGCCCTGCACCATCCCCCTTTTTCGGTGGATTCTGCCTGGCTGGATCAAAGTGCCCTGCAGCAGCCAGAGCGGTTGTTTGGGGTTCTGGACGAGTTCGACCACATCCGCCTCGTTGTATTCGGCCATATTCACCAAGACCTGCACCGCCGGCGGGAGGGGGTTGATTACCTGGCTTGTCCCTCAACCTGTGTGCAATTTCGTCCCAAGAGCCCCCAGTTTGGCCTGGAGGTAATTCCCCCTGCCCTGAGGCAGATATGGTTGGAGCGAGATGGCAGCTTCAAAACTCAGGTTCAACGGGTGGGAGCTGCTCTGCAACGGCCCAACCTGGCCCTGAAGGGATATTAGCTCTCCCCCTCTTGAACCTCTGTGGGGGGTAGCCCGATGGCCTGCCCCAAACAGACGCTGGCCCCCAGCAAGGCCAACCACCCCGGCAGCAGCGACAGGAAGGCCACTGCAGCCACCAGGGTATTGTTTCCCCCTTGCAAAAGGCTGTAGAGCAGCATCGGCAGCGTGAGAACCCGCCCACCGCCGACAAAGAAGGTGAGCAAAAATTCGTTCCAAGAGATCAAAAAGGCAAATACCGCCCCAATGGCTGCCCCAGGGGCAATGAGGGGCAACGTCACCTGCCACCACACCTGCCAGGGATCCGCCCCCAAACAGCGGGCCTGCGCCTCGTAGCCGCGGTCGAAACGGGCGAACACACTGCCCATCACCAGAGCCATGTAGGGAATGGTGGGGATCAGATGCACCAGCACCACCCCCAGCAGGGCACCGTCTAGCCGCAGGCGAATCAGCACCCCTTGGATCCCCATCAGCACAGCCAGAGGAGAGGTGATGACGGGCAACAGCAACAGCAGGCGCAGCCAGGCGGGCACAGGATGGGTGCCCAAAACTCGTCCCGCCGGGATCCCCACCCCCAAGGCCAGCAGGGTGGTAAACAGGGCAATTTGCAAGCTCTGGCCGAAGGCTGCCCGGAACTGGGATCCCCAGCTCAGCAGTTGCTGCCAACCGGCTATGCTCCATGCCCGGGGCAGGGCATCGGGAAAATACCAGGCCCGCGTGAAGGCCCAAAGGGCCAGCACCCCAAAGGGCAAAGCCCAAAGGAGGGCCACTCCGGCCACCCCAAGGCGGAGCAGGGATCCCCCAATCCATCTGCGTCCTTTCACGGCTTTCTCCAAGGACTCCGTCCCGCTGAGCCAAACGGCAGCTGCAGAAAGGATACTCTGGCTGCAAACAGCCCTCCGATTAGGCTGACCACCGCTGCCGAGACAGCCAGCAGGATGATCCCCAGCGCCACCGCCTGCTGCCGCTGCTCCAGGTTGATGTGGGTGAAGCGCTGATAGATCAAAACGGGCAAGGTGCGCGGGTAGGTGGGCCCCAAGAGCAAGGGAACCTCAAAGGCGCTGAAGACAAAGCCGAAGATGAGAATCCCGGTGGCCAGCAGCCCCGGCCTCAGCAAGGGCAGCGTTACATACCAAAACGTCTGGGCGGCAGAAGCCCCCAGCAGCCGGGCCTGTTGCTCCAGCTCGGATCCCATCCCGCGCAGCAGCGTCAGCGCCACCAGAGCGGCAAACGGGATCTCCTTCCAAAGCCAATAGAGCAACACCCCCACATAGCCGCGGTCGTTCACCCACAAGGGAAAATCCTGATCCGAGGCAATCCAGCCCAGTTGGAAGGCCAGCCGCGCCAGCCAACCGCTGGGCCCCAGCAGCAGCAGCATCCCCGCCACCCCCACCAAATGAGGAATCGGCAGCGTCAACTGGCCAAGCCAGATGGCCCACCCCCCCACCCCCCGCAACAGCAGCGCCAGCCCCAGCCCCAAAAGCAGCGCCAACCCCGTTGCCAACAGAGCGATTCTGAGGCTGAGCAACAGGGATCCCCCGACTTCCGCATCCCGCAGCAGCTCCCCATACCCCTGCAGGGTAAACCCCCTCTCGCCCAGGCCGTAGAGGCCCACACTCTGGGCCAGAGCCAGCAGCAGCCCCCCGCCGTAGAGCAGGCCCACCAACGCCAACGCCGGCAAAAGCGGCCCATACTGCCGGATCCCCTTAAGCCCCACCGGCCCAGATCCCCGTCCATTTAAGCTATTCATTGAGCCAGTCCCAAGAGCTGCCTCACGAGAGAATTCAAGATGGGAGCGGATCCCTCGACGATCAAGCGATCAAGACTGCCTAGTGCTCCACACCGCCAACGCGACCAACCATTGCGATCTTTACATCCCATGGAGAGAACCCTAGACCAGATTAACCAACGCATTGCCAAAGGCCAGGTGCGGGTGTGGACGGCCCTGGAAGCCAAAGCCAAGCTGGCCACCTTGGGGATCCAGGAAGCCTTTGAGCAGGTGGATGTGATCACCACCGGCACCTTTGAGCCAATGGAGTCTTCAGGAGCCATTGTGAACCTGGGCCATACGGATCCGCCCATCAAGATTCGCCAAGCTTGGCTGAACGGGGTACCGGCCTATGCCGGATTTGGCGCGGTGGATCTTTACCTGGGGGCAGCCCAACCCAGCGAGCAAGCGGATCAAGCCTATGGGGGCGGCCATGTCATTGCCGACCTGGTGGCGGGCAAGCGCGTCCATTTGCGGGCCATCGGCCAAGTGACCGATTGTTACCCCCGCGCCGACTACGAGACCACCCTGACTCGGGATCAGCTCAACCAGTTTTACCTGTTCAACCCCCGCAATGCCTACCAAAACTTCATCGTCGGGGTGAACGGCGGGGATCGGCCTTTGTACACCTACTTGGGTCTGTTGGAACCGCATCTGGGCAATGCCGTCTATTCCAACCCGGGAGAGCTATCCCCCTTGTTGAACGATCCCCTGTTGCGCCGGGTGGGGATCGGCAGCCGCATCTTTTTGGGAGGCGGCATCGGCTACGTCGCCTGGGAGGGCACCCAACACTTTCCGCTGCAAAAGCGATTGCCCAACCAAACTCCCATCGGCCCGGCGGCCACTCTAGCCCTGATTGGGGATGCCAAGCAAATGCAGGCGGAATGGGTGAGGGGCTGCTACTTCCGCAACTACGGCCCCAGCTTGATGTTGGGGGTCGGGATCCCCATCCCCATCCTTGCTCCTGCGGATTTGGAGGCCATTGCCATTCGGGATGAGGAGTTGGTTGCCCCCGTGATTGACTTTTCCATTCCCCGCCGGGTGCGGCCCACCTTTGGCTTAGTGAGCTATGCCCAGCTCAAATCCGGCCAGATCACCCTCAATGGCCGCAAGGTTCGCACTGCCCCTCTGGCCAGCCTGCGCCGCTCCATGCAAATTGCCGAAATCCTCAAGCAGTGGATAGAAAGTGGCCAATTTACCCTCACCCAACCTGTCGCCCCCCTGCCCCTGGATCGGGAGTTTCTCCCCCAAAACCCTCTCAGGTGACGTCCTCCCCTCAATGAATTGGGGGCCTCCTCAAGCGGATGCACGCAGCGCTTTGGTTCGGGGACACCGTGCCTCCCTACTTTTGGGGTAAAGCGGCTCTCCAGAAGAACCGCTACCGGAATTCGCCCTGGCAGCAACTTCTCCAGGCAACCCCATCAACCCCACTTCAGGTGCTGTCTCAACAACTGAGCGTGCTGAGCCGATTGCCTCGCCCACAGGTCAGCTTGGGCAGGGCTGAGAGCTAGGCCCTCTGAGTAGCAGGCCAGCCAAGCTTGGTGTAAGGCTTCAGGATCGGTGGGCATCTCCTGCAGATCCCAGCCAGGCATGCCCAATTCCTGGAGCAGCGTTTTCACCTTGGGATCGTAGCTGAGACCAAAACAGGCGCAGCCCTCTGCCGCCGCCATCACCAATCCGTGGTAGCGCATGGTGATCGCCAGCCTGACACCCCGAAAGACTCCTTTCAATAGACAGGGATCCCGAATTTCCAGCACTTGGCTACGGTGGGGTAGGCGCTGCTGAAGCTGCTGAGCCAAGCGGTAGTCTGGCCCAAGGTCAGGGGATCCGGGAGGAGCCAGCTGAAAGGGCACGAAGAGAAGGTATGCCCCCGTGGAAGCCTGGAGACGCTGTAAACCCTGGCTCAAAGCTTCTAGACAGGCTCCAGTCAGTTGCGGATGCGGACGCAAGACCACAGCAATGCGGGGCTGAGGCCACGTTTCCCATTCCGGCAAGGTTTTGGACGGCAAACTCCAGACGGGATCCGGAGCCACCTGGTGAGGGATCCCCCACTCTTGCAGCCATTGGGAGGCAACTCCATCCCGCACACTAATGGCCGTGCAACCTGCCAACGAGCGACGGGCTAGTGCGCGAATCCACCCCCGCTGCAGCGGCCCGATCCCCTGGGCCCAGGCAACGGTTCTTAGCCCCCATCGCTGGGCTAGGCCCATCACCCCCAGGTAGTAGAGAGGGCTGCGCCAACTGGTGCGATCCTGCAGCAGGCCACCTCCACCCCAGATGAAAGCCTGGGCCTCCTGGAGACAGCGCCGTAAAGCCAAACTGTTGAAGCGCGGATAGGCCAGCACCCCATAGGTGGCAGCCGTTTCGGCAGGGCGACGGGAGAGCACCACCGGCTGTACGGGGCTGGGCAACTGCTCTAGCTCTCGTAAGAGAGCCAGCAACAACGCCTCATCGCCGGCATTGCCGTAGCCGTAGTAGCCACAGATCAAAACCTGTGGCCGTTTCATCGAGTCCATCTGAGTAACAGGGATCCTAACTCACCCACAGAGTCCTGTGAGGTTGGAAAAGGCCGCGACGGCAAACCCTAGTTGGATGATGACTCCCTGAGCCATTGGATCAAATCGGCCAGGGTTTGGAAGTCCAACAGCGCTTCCGCCAAAGCCTCCAGTTGCTCGGTAGGTAAGAGGCGGATGGTTTCAGACAGGTCTTCCGGCAAAGATCCCAGCTTGCGCCGCAGTTGACTCAGAGTCAGTCGAGCTGCTTCTTGCTGCAGACCTTGCTGCAGACCCTGTTGCAGACCTTGCTCTAGGCCTTGTTTCAGGCCCTCCTCTCGCCCTTCTTTGAGGGCTTCTGCTCGCCACATCTGATAGATGGTCGATTCCCGCACAGCCAAACCTCCCAGAACCCTGCTGATTTCCTCTGGCGTCCATGTTAATCCTGCTAAGACGGCAGTGGCCGCTTTCAACTCCTGCCGCAGCTTGGGATCCTCCATCTCAGCTATGGCTCTGGCCACCTGCCGCAGACGGGGTTCTGGATTGTCCGGCTCTGCCAGTACCGCCAAGGGCAAGAGGCCTGGGTATCGGGATAGCACCTCTGGATCTTGTTCCCACAGGCGCAAGACCTCAAAGCGATGAGAAAGGGATCCCCGTTGAAAAGAAATCTGGTACACCCGTTCTGACTGGGTTTTTCTTAGGTAGATGACAATCTGCCGCACCTCCTGGTCAGGATAGCGACGGAACAGGCGCAGGCAATAGTCGGCCATGCGCAAGGGAATGTCGGGATCCGGGTCGGTTTGAAACTCCAGATGCAAAATCAGGTTTTGGGCCCTCAGCAGGATGAGGGAGTCCGCGCGAATGGGCTCGCTGGAGAGCTCCGTTGGCTGGAGCTGGATCAAGGGAACCGGGGATCCCAGCAGCCACCGGGCAAAGGACTCGGGGAACCATTCCACCAAGTACTTGCAGACGTTATCGTAGGCCACAGGATCCCTTTCCTACAAAAGCCGATTCTCCCGATGGCCCCTCTGCCGAGATCAGCCGTAGTACCCTTGGTTGATGCGGTTTTCCAGTTGGTTAGCCCCTTCCTGATACTCGCCAAACACGAAGTTCTCGGCGTTGGCTTTGATCAGGGCCTTTTGCTGCTCTGTCAGGCCTGAGATCTGCAACATGTCTTCCAGGCTCTTGTAGGGGGCATTTTTCACCAGGATGCGAGCTAGGGTGGGATAGAAGCCGGGCAGTTGGCGGTAGTTGCGCAAGATGGTGTTGTTCACGTCAATCGGAGTGTCCAAGTGCTTTACCGGGGGAAGCTCTGCGGCCCTGGCCACAACAGGGATCCCCAAAGGAGCAAAGCACAGACAGAGCACTAACACCACACGAACCAAGATGGACAGCAGCCAGCGCATAGCATCACTTCTCCAAGCAGAATCCAAAAGGCTCATCTGTATAGGTTGCTAACATTCTCCGACCATCTAGTGTCTCATCCCCTCTACCCCGAATCGAAGGCCAAGACAGGATTTGGATCCCGACAGAAACAATTTTTAACAACTATGATCAGGAGACAGTCTTTCTTGCTCTCCCTTTCTCGGCTATCGCACCATGTCCGACTTGGCCCTTCTCCACTCGACTCGACTTGACCCCCCCAGCCGGGATCCATCTCCAGGGATCCCACAACCCACGCCTTCTCCGGAGCTGGAGTTGCTGGGGCAGACCGAACTCTTTCTCAGACGGCACATTGGGCCGGATGCCCGGCAAATTGGGCAGATGTTGCAAGTGTTGGAGCTGAGTTCGCTGCAGGAGCTGGTGGAGAAGGCGGTGCCGCCGGCCATTCGCAGCAGCCAGCCTTTGCAATTGGGATCCCCTTGCCCTGAGCAGCAGGTGTTGGCGGAACTGAAGGCAATGGCTGCCCAGAACCAGGTGTGGCGATCCTTTTTGGGCATGGGCTATTCCAACACCCTGACGCCACCGGTGATTCAGCGCAGCATCCTGGAAAACCCTGCCTGGTACACCCCCTACACCCCCTACCAAGCTGAGATTGCCCAGGGACGGTTGGAAGCCCTGCTCAACTTCCAGACGATGGTGATCGACCTGACGGGGATGGAGATCGCCAATGCTTCCCTGCTGGACGAGGCCACCGCAGCCGCCGAAGCCATGGCTCTTGCCTACACCTTGGCGGGCAAGGGATCCCCAGTTTTCTGGGTGGATCGGGGCTGCCATCCCCAGACGATTGCCGTGGTACAGACGCGGGCAGAGCCCTTGGGGATCCAGGTGCGCGTGACGGATCTGGCGGAGTTTTGCCCGGAGAAGGGCTTTGGGCTGCTGTTGCAATATCCCAACACCTTTGGGGAAATCCGGGACTACCGGCAGTTGGTGGAGCAGGCTCACCAGAAGGGGATGGTGGTGACGGTGGCTGCCGACCTGCTCAGCTTAACCCTATTGCAACCCCCAGGAGAGTGGGGAGCGGACATCGTGGTGGGATCCACCCAGCGCTTCGGCGTGCCTTTGGGCTATGGCGGCCCCCATGCGGCTTACTTCGCCACCCGCGAGGCCCACAAGCGGCTGCTGCCAGGACGGCTGGTGGGGATTTCTCAGGATGCTCAAGGCAAGCCGGCCCTGCGCTTGGCGTTGCAGACCCGCGAGCAGCACATCCGGCGGGACAAGGCCACCAGCAACATCTGCACTGCCCAGGTGCTTTTGGCGGTGATGGCTTCTATGTATGCCGTCTACCACGGCCCCCGTGGCTTGCGACACATAGCCGAGCGGATCCACCGCCAGGCCCATCACTTGGCCACCGGGATCCGTCAGTTGGGTTATGAGGTGGGGCCCGAGCATTTCTTCGATACCTTCTGGGTCAAGGTAGCTTCTCCAGAGCAGGTGCAGGCGATCCAGGCCGGCGCTGCCCAGCGACAGATCAACCTACGCCAGATCGATGACCAGACGCTGGGGATCAGCTTGGATGAGGCCACCACCACTCAGGATCTGCGGGATCTGTGGGAGATCTTTGCCGGAACCCTTCCCCGCAGCGGAGCGGAGTCCTTACCGCCAGCTTGGGATCCCGACAGCCCAGGGCCGGATTTGGGCCAGAGCTTGCCGCCCCAGCTCCTGCGCACCACCCCCTACCTCACCCATCCGGTCTTTAACCGTTACCACTCGGAAACTGAGCTGCTGCGCTATATCCACCGCCTGCAAAGCCGGGATCTGGCTCTCACCCATTCCATGATCCCCTTGGGCTCTTGCACCATGAAGCTGAACGCCACGGTGGAGATGATGCCGGTCACCTGGCCGGAGTTTGCCCAGCTCCATCCTTTTGTGCCCCTGGAGCAGGCCCGTGGCTATCAAGCCCTCTTTGCCCAGTTGGAAAAGATGCTGGCGGAGATCACCGGTTTTGCCGGAGTTTCTCTGCAGCCCAACGCCGGATCTCAGGGGGAATATGCCGGCCTGTTGGCCATCCGCCGCTACCACCAAGCCAGAGGGGAAAGCCGGCGGCAGGTGTGCTTGATCCCCACCTCGGCCCACGGAACCAACCCGGCCAGCGCCGTGATGGCGGGGATGCAGGTGGTGAGCGTAGCTTGTGATGAAGCCGGCAATATCGACATTGAGGATTTGCAGGCCAAGGTGGAGCAGCACCGGGAGCGGCTGGCCGCCTTGATGATCACCTACCCTTCTACCCACGGTGTGTTTGAGGAAGGGATCCGCGAGATTTGCCAGATAATCCACGAGGCGGGGGGACAGGTGTACATGGATGGGGCCAACCTCAACGCTCAGGTGGGCCTCTGCCGTCCTGCCGAGCTGGGGGCCGATGTCTGCCACCTCAACCTGCACAAGACCTTCTGCATTCCCCATGGGGGAGGTGGGCCGGGGGTAGGGCCCATTGCCGTGGCCCGCCACCTTGTGCCCTATTTGCCTGGCCATCCTGTTTTGCCCGGTTGTAACGGCCCCGTCAGCGCTGCCCCCTGGGGAAGTGCCAGCATTTTGCCCATCTCCTGGGCCTACATTCGCCTTATGGGATCCGCCGGCCTCACCCTGGCCAGCCAAGTGGCCATCCTCAACGCCAACTACATCGCCAAGCGGCTGGATCCCTACTACCCGGTGCTCTACAAGGGGCCGGGGGGGTGGGTGGCCCACGAGTGTATTTTGGATTTGCGCCCCCTGAAAAAAAGCGCTGGCATCGAGGTGGAAGATGTGGCCAAGCGCCTGATGGACTATGGCTTCCACGCCCCCACCATCTCCTGGCCGGTGCCGGGGACAATGATGGTGGAGCCCACCGAGAGCGAATCTCTGGAGGAGCTGGATCGCTTCTGCGAGGCGATGATTGCCATCCGCCAGGAGATTGCCGCCATTGAGCGAGGCGAGATGGATCCGGTGCGCAATCCCCTCAAGCTGGCCCCCCACACCGCCGAGGTGGTGGCTGCCGACCACTGGGATCGCCCCTATCCTCGCTCGCTGGCCGCCTACCCGCTCCCTTGGGTCAAGGCCCACAAGTTCTGGCCCAGCGTCAGCCGCATCGACAACGCCTACGGGGATCGCCACCTGGTGTGCAGTTGTCAGCCCTGGTTGGAGGAATGATGGCTGCTTTCGAGCCTGGCTCGGAATCAGAAGAGGAGGTTCAGTTGTATCCAAAGGCGGGATCCGCTATAACCAGTCAGGGATCCCTGGCCAACGGATGAGAAAAAATCCCCGTCTTGAGCGGTTCACGTCAGTGGGGCCAAGTTCTTTGCCTATTCTTACTCGGCTAACCCTGGGGCTGTTGGCGGGATCCCTCGTGGCCTGCCGCAAGATGCCTGATCCGGTTGCTCAAGAAGTGGATCAGGATCCCGTGCGGCGTCACATCGGCAAAGATGGCACGCACTTTGAGGCTTCCCTAGGAGATGCCCGCGCCCTTCCCCCTCAGTTTCCCCCTCACTTGCAGTTGCCCAACGCTTCCATCATCTCTTCGGGACAGATTCGGGATCGAGAGGGGGGCCTTGCTTCCCTGATCTTGCAGACCTCTCAGCCTCTGGAGGCGATTGCCGCCTACTACCGCCGCACCCTGTGGGGCCGGGGCTGGGACATCCTCTCGGACATCGAGCAGGCCAATGGGATCCGCACCTTGGTGTTCGAGTCTCCCCCCCACCCCAAAAAGCCTCTCCAACAGGCGGTGGTGCAAGTGGGATCCCCCCGTCGCGGGCCGGATCAGGTGGAATATCGCGATATCTTGATTTTGCTGAGCACCGTATCCCCCTCTGCCACGGCAGAAGACCTCTCTGCGGCCAAGCTCGCTCCCCCAACTTCCCCCTGAGGATGCCCATCTATACCCAGTCGATTCAGATTGCGGCCAGCGTGGCCCAGGTGGATCGCTGCCTCACCGACCTGGAGTTGATGAAGCGCTGGCTCAACCCGCTGTTGGGCTGTGAGGCGGTGGGATCCCCTCTGGCGGAATTGGGCAGCCGCTACCGCTTTTTCCTTCGCCTGCCTTTCGCTTCCCCCAGCTTGGATTGCGTGATTACAGAGCGGGCAGAAGGCTTGGTGCAGTGGCAGTTTGAGGGGTTTTTTGAAGGAACCGACCGCTGGGAGTGCCATCCCCAGCCGGAGGGTACCCTCCTGGTCAATTGCTTCGACTTCCGCATCCCCAATCCCTGGGTGGCGGCAGGGTTTTACCTGTTGGCAGCAGGGCCGACCCAGCAGGATATGCGGGCCCAGCTCCGACGGCTGAAGGCGGTGGCCGAGGCTTTGGGTTAGG
This sequence comes from Synechococcus sp. R6-5, assembly GCF_047461775.1. Lineage (NCBI taxonomy): Bacteria > Bacillati > Cyanobacteriota > Cyanophyceae > Synechococcales > Synechococcaceae > Synechococcus > Synechococcus sp. R6-5. The sequence goes on along the minus strand of NZ_JANSHV010000106.1, from coordinate 2,404 downwards.
CTGGTGGCAAGTAGTAAAGAAACGTAAAAAACTGCAATGACCAGCAACAGCGGACTGTTTAACCGTCGCTTTGCCGACAACTTCATCCCCCAACCGGCCAACACTTCTCTGGAAATCGGCCAGATTGCCCCCGATTTTGAGCTGCCGCGCGTGCAAGGGGATCCCGTGCGGCTATCGGACTACCGCGGCCAAAAGCCGGTGGTTCTGGCTTTTACTCGTATCTTCACCGAAAGACTGTTTTGCCCTTTTTGCTACCCCCACATCCAAGAGCTGAAAGCCCGCTACGGCGAGATCCAAGCTCTGGGGGCCGAGCTGCTGATGGTCACCAGCACTGATCCGGTTCAAAGCCAGCAGATTCAAGCAGACCTGCAGCTGCCTTACCCGCTGCTGGTGGATCCCGAGTGCAAAACCTTCCGCCTCTATGGGGTTGGCCAAGCTTTGGGAGCACCCCTGCCGGCCCAGTTCGTTGTGGATCGGGAGGGCAAACTGCGCTTCAAGCATGTTTTCTCCTTTGCCCAGCCCAATGCCGATACCGATGAGGTGCTGCGGGTGTTGCGGGAGGGGCTGCAAACCGGCTGGGATGGAACCCGTAGGGTGGCCCCTATCCCCTTTTTCTAGGGATCGGGCTTCTCTGCCATTGGACTTCCAGGGAGAGAGACTGCGATGTTTGCCCGTCTGGCCCAGAGTGGGGCGCGTCAGGCCGAGATCCTGGAGGTGGTTTTGCGCCACGGTTGGGACTACATGCGCCGCTTGCTCTCTTTTGGCAAGGCTGGGGAACCCCAACTGCCCCCCCCAATGGTGCTGCGCAACATTTTGGTGGATCTGGGGCCGGTCTATGTCAAGCTGGGCCAGCTGCTGAGCACCCGTCCGGACCTGTTGCCGCGAGAGTACATCGAGGCCCTCAGCACCCTACAGGCCGACGTACCTCCTGTTCCCTGGAATGCGGTGGAGATCCTGCTGCGGCAGCAGTTGCGGCAGCCGTTGGAGCAGGTGTTTAGCAGCCTGGACACAGAGTCGGTTGCGGCGGGATCCATTGCCCAGGTCCATCGGGCTTGTCTGGTCAGCGGCGAGTGGGTGGCCCTCAAGATCCAGCGGCCCGGGCTGGAGGCGGTGGTGGAGCGGGATACGCGGCTAATCCGGGGCATTGCCGAGCTGGTGGCGCAAACGGAGTTCGGCAGGTTGGCAGATGTGGTGGCCTTGGCGGATGAGTTCTGCCGGGCCATTCAAGCAGAGCTGGACTTTACCCAAGAGGCCCGCCACACCGAGCAGCTCCGCCAACAGTTGCAAAGGGGGCGTTGGTTTGATCCGGCCCAACTGGTGGTGCCGCGCATCCATTGGCCTCTCACTACGCCAAAGGTATTGACGCTGGAGTGGATCGAGGGCCGGCCCCTGTTGGAGGCGGATCGCAGCGACGCGGACCCGGAAAACATCGCCCGCCTCTTGACCCGCGCCTTTTTTCAGCAGATCTGCATCGACGGCTATTTCCACGCCGATCCCCATCCGGGCAACCTCTTTTACTTGGGATCCGGTCGCGTAGCCCTGCTGGATTGCGGCATGATTGGGCGGCTGGATCCGCGTACGCAGCAGATTCTGCTGGAGCTGATGCTGGCCATTGTCAGCCTCGATGCCCAGCGCTGTGCCGAATTGACCCTAGAGTTGGCCCTGCCGGAAAGATCCACGGCCCGCTCGCGGGATCAGACTGTCAGCTTGGCCCAGCTCCAAAGCGACTACGAGCGTCTGCTGCGCCAGTACTACACCCTGAGCATTGCGGAGCTCAACTTCAGCCAGCTCTTTTCTGAGATCCTGCAGGCGGCCCGGCGCAACCAGATCCGCATTCCCGGCAATTTGGGCCTCTGTGCCAAGGCGCTGGCCAATTTGGAAGGGATCGCCCGCCAGCTCACCCCCGACTACAACCTGCCGGAGCAGCTTCGCCCCCTGATGGCGGATGTGTTTCGGGCGCAATTGCTGGGGGAGGCCCCTCTGCCTTCGCTGCTGCGCACGGCTTTGGATTTGAAAAATCTCTCTCTGCAATCGCCGCGCCAGATGGAGCTGCTGCTCAGCCGCATCACCTCGGAAACCCAGCGCTGGAACTTGACCATCCAAGAGCTGGACGGGATCCGCAGCAGCCTGGATCAGTCGGCCAACCGCCTTTCCTACAGCATTGTGGTCGGCTCTCTGATCGTCGGAGCTGCCATCATCTCGGCTCAGACGCAGCGGTTTCAGGTCTTTGGGCTGAGCGAACTCCTGTTCGGCGCGGCCAGCCTGTTGGGGCTGTGGCTCGTCATCAGCATCCTGCGCTCCGGTCGCCTGCGCGGCTAGATTGGCTGAGGTTGGCTCATCAGTGGACTCAGGGCCCTACTGCCCTTGTCTGGATCTCGATGTTTCCAAAAGAACACCAAAACGG
>NZ_JANSHV010000105.1:0-26741 GCF_047461775.1 Synechococcus sp. R6-5 | reverse complement strand
GCTGTCGCAGAACCAGGAACCAGAATCCTTGCTCTTTGGGGCGGGGGGCATGTCAATCGCGCAACACGTAGCCTACCCCGCGCACCGTCTGGATAAGGCGCTTCTCCCCTGGGCCTTCGATCTTGAGGCGCAAGTAGCGAATATAGACCTCGATGATATTGGAGTCGCCCGTGAAGTCGCAGCCCCACACATGCTCTAAGATCTGTTGGCGGGTGAGCACCTGACGGGGGTGTTCCATCAAGTAGCGCAACAGGTCGTATTCTTTGGCCGTCAGCTCCACCTGTCGCTCTCCCCGGGTTACCTCCCGCGTTACGGGATCCAGGGTCAGGTCCATGAACACCAACTGGCCGTCGCGGGATCGCTTTGGCTGCCGCAAATAGATCCGTATCCGAGCCAGCAGCTCCTGAATGCTGAAAGGCTTGACCACGTAGTCATCCGCCCCAGCGTCCAAGCTTGCTGCCCGATCCGCCACCTCATCTCTGGCGGTCATCAGCACCACGGGCACGCGGTTGCCCGTTGAGCGCAGTCGCCGACAAATTTCCAAACCTGAGATGCCGGGCAACATCCAGTCCAGCAGCACCAAGTCAGGGCTATGGTTGCGGGCTGCCGCCAACCCCGCCGTGCCATCGCTGGCCACACTGACTCGATATCCCTCACCGGCCAGCTCGGTCTCTAGGAAACGGGCCAGCTTGGATTCGCTTTCGATCACCAGGATGTGGGCAGAGGTGGGTTCAAGTTCTGGCATACGCTCTCTTGCTGAATCCAAGGAAGACGCCGAAAAACTTGCTCATTGCCCCCAAGCATATCTCAACCGTATGGATTGGCAGTCGAGATGACTGAATCCGTCCTAGCCTGCAACAGCCTTGTGGAATTGCCTGGGGTTGATATCAGCAAGTGCTTTGAGTTATTCAAAAGGCATTCATGTACCTTATCACCATGAGTATCCTCAGCCATGACCCTCTCTCCTGTTCGGCTCACCCCGCCCCTACCTCCCATTCGATGGGAAAAACTGCCGGAAGACTTTCCCTTGCCGGATGAGCCTGTGGAAAGCACCTTACAGCCCCTTTTGGCTGCTGCTCTGCGTGAGGCATTGGAACTCGCTCAGATGATCCCTGCCCAGGCTTTGATCGCCTCCAACTTTGGCCTTTGCAGCACTGTCGGGGACAAGGTGGTGGTGAAAGCCCCCGACTGGGTTTATGTGCCCGCAGTACAGCCGATTCCCGAAGGAGAGATCCGCCGCAGCTATACCCCCCACCTAGAAGGGGATCCCCCGGCGATTGTGATGGAATTCATCTCCGAAACCGAGGGCGGCGAGTACTCCATCAATCCCCACTATCCCTATGGAAAATGGTATTTCTACGAGCGCATTTTGCAGGTGCCTGTCTATGTAATCTTTCATCCCAAAACCGGTGAGCTGGATGTCTACCGCCTGGAGAATGGCCGCTATACCCCTGTATCGGCGGATGAAAACCGTCGCTACTGGATCCCGGAGATTGGCTTGTTTTTGGGGGTGTGGCGGGGACAAAAAGCCGAGACCAAAGCCAACTGGTTGCGGTGGTGGACTGCCGATGGGAATTTGCTCCTATGGGGAATCGAACAGGTAGAGCAGGAGCGGCAGCGGGCCGAAGCGGCAGAAGCAGCCCTCGAACAGGCCCGTCTGGAACAGCAGCGCCTAGCCGCGAAATTGCGGGAGTTGGGCGTGGATCCCGAGGCAATAGCCGATTGAGGGCTCTCCTAGTAGGTGCGCCCGCGCCAAGAGCGGGGCCGGCTGAGGGCAGATAGGATTATCCGCAGAACGGCCAAGGGATCCGCCAGAGGCGACATCCAGAACGTCCAAGGGGGATCCTGATAGGAGCCGCGAATCCCCACGAGCACACCCAACCGTAGGGCAAGCAACCCCAAGTTCAGCCCCAACAGCAATTGCTCCGTCAGGGAGAGGGAAAGCCCTAAGCCGATCATGCCCAGTAAACCCACCGCCGCCAGCCCAGGGATCCCTTGGGTGAGGACGAGGAGAGCTATATCCCCCCACAACTGGGCCACAGGGGTGGCATCTTTCAAATCGAGGGATCGGCCCCACTCTCGCCAAGTTTCGCCAAAAGAAGTGTACATGCGCACCTTGAGCAGGTGCCGACCGTCGTAAAAAGCTACTTTAAAGCCGGCTGCCGCAATCTGCCGCACCAGGGTCACATCGTCACAAAATGAAGCCCGCGCCACTGTGTAGCCATTCATCGCTTCCAGCACCGACCGGCGCACCAGCATACATTGCCCATTGGCCATCGTCCGTTCCGGCAGGGTGGCGGTGTCTCCGGCGGCCCCGTAGCGGTAGATCAGGGTCACCAAAAGAGCCGGCTGCAGCCAGCCTTCCCCCCAGTGCTGCAGGATAAACTGCGGTGCCAGGGTGATCAGATCCAGACCTTGGGCCTGGGCGGTTTCCAGCAGGCGCTCCACCAAGCCTGGCTGGGGACGGGTATCGGCGTCGATGCCCAGGATCCACTCAGAGGCCGGATCCGACTGGAGAAATCCGTAGTGCAAAGCCCAGGGGCGGCCCACCCATCCGCCGGGGAGGGGATCGTCGGTTACCAGACGGAAGCGCGGATCCCGCTTGGCCATCTGCAGCACTTTTTCGGGGGTGCCATCTTGGGAGCGGCTGTCCACCACCAGCACCTCCCGCAGGACGGAGCTCTGTTGGTGTAATCCTTCTAGGCAGGGATCGATGCGCTCGGCTTCGTTGAGGGTGGGCAACAACACGCTGACCAAGCCCGGCTGCAAAGGGATCCCAGGCTGACCGGGAGGCAGAGGGGAAGGGCGCCGCAAAGAGGGCAGCAGCCGCGCCAGCAGCACCGCTAGCATCGGCACTTGCATAACCAATAGACTCAGGGCGGCAGCATCTCCAGCCCAGGCAGGGATCCCGTTCATGCCAGTTCTAACCTGTAAGGGAAAAGTGTCCAAGAATGCTTGCAAGAGAAGCCCAGGGAGGACAAACTCATACTCATGGTGATTTAGCAATTCAAAATCAGTCTGGTTGCATCGTGCCTGTGCCCATCCCCCCTCAAACCTGACGGGCTTTTCATGGATGTCTTCATCCAGCTCAGCCACAAGGGATCCCCTGTTACGGTTGTGAAATTGCACAGTGAAAGGCTCAACGCCGCGATTGCCCGCGAGGTACGGAAAGAGCTAAGCCAAATTCTCACCGAGAAACCGGGGCATTTCTTGTTGGATCTTAGTCAGGTTAGCCTGATCGACAGCATGGGGTTGTCGGTTCTGGTTTGGGCGCATCGCCATTGCCGCGCTTCGGGCTATCAACTCAAGTTCTGCAGCCTGCAGGAGCAGGTCAAGCTGCTCTTCTCCATCACCGGCTTGGATGCCATTTACGAGATCTACCCCTCTGTAGAAAAGGCACTTGAGTCTTTTCCGTAGCTCTTTCTATTGGGTCGACTCAGAACTGCCATGGTACCAACAGGATCCTACCAACCCCGGGATTAGCCCAGAGGTTGAAAACCCGCTCAGGGAGTGGGGTTATCGTTTTGCCTCTCGACCGTCTGGGGCCGGTTCACCTGAGCATAAATCTCTGCTTGCTGCTGGATTTGCTCCCGGACTTGGGGTGGGGCCAACCGCGCTGCTTGCTCAAACAACTCAGGCGCTTTTGCCCGTAGGTTTTCATCGGTGGCGGAGCTGAGGGCTATGGCTTTGCCCAACACGGGGGTGAAATCACTGGGATCCGCCGCGATTAACTCGTCGTAGAGGGCTATGGCTTTTTCGGTCTGGTTGTTGCGGGCGTAGACAAAGGCCAAGCGCAAACGTACATCATTATCTTCCGGCACTTCTTCAAGATGCTTCTCCAGCAGGGCAATGGCCTCAGAGGTACGGCCCAGGGTTAGCTGCACATCCACCAACTGCTGCAGCACCTGGCCATCTTTGGGATCCCCCTCGTAAAGGATCTGGAGCTGTTCTAATGCCCCTTCAAAATCCCCCGTATCCTGTTGGATTTGGGCCAAAAAGGCTCTCAGTTGCCGATTTTCGGGCTCCAGTTCCACCAGCTTCTTCAGCGGCTCGATTGCCCCTTGCGGCTCGTTGAGCTGCAGTTGGGTGTCGATCAACCCCCGCAGGGCAATGGGGTTATCCGGCTCCCGCTCCAGCACGACGCGATAGCCGTCTGCCTGGGCCCGCAGTTGCTCGGTTACCAGGCTGGCCTCTGGAGATTCGGAAGGCCCGAGGGCCTGGAATAGCGGGCCAAAGGAGAAGCCCAAGAAAGTTACCGTGCCCACCACCAGCAGCAAAATGTTGAGGAGCTTGCGGGCTGGGGATTCTTGGGGTTTGGACTGAGGCATAAAGGGCTCGCGCAGAAGACTCCTCTGTACTCTATCATCGGCGCCGGGGCAGGCTGCGGGGTGAGGTTACCCAATACCCAAAACTTTTGAAAACAGCATCCAAGGGGAGGGCAATGCCGTACTGAATTTAGGTAGTGCTGAATCTTTTTGCCACCCCTCACTCCCTCTTAACCATGCGGATCACCTGTTACCCCGACAACCTCACCTTGGAAGCCAATCCCCTGCTCACGGTTCTGGAAAATCTGCTCAAGGCGGGGGTGCGCCATGTCCATGCCTGTGGGGGCAATGCCGCCTGCTCCACCTGTCGCATTCTGATTTTGGAAGGCAGCCAAAACTGCCGCAGCATGACCCCTGCCGAGAAGAAGTTAGCTCAACGGCTAGACCTTCCTGTACATATTCGTCTGGCCTGTCAAACCCGCATCACTGGAGATGTCACCCTGCAACGGCTGGTGATCGATAAAGCAGATGTGGAAGTAGCTCAACATCAATTGCAGGCCCACTCGGTCGGCAGCCAAGTCACCGCCGCCATTCTCAGCGCTTCCCTGCGGGGGACGGCCAACTTCGACGAGGAGAACTTTCCCTACGATGTTGTCTACACCTTGGGTCGCTACTTCACCCAGATGGGGGCCTTGGTGCAGCAATATGGGGGAGTACTGGCCAACCAGAGCGGGCTGAGAAGTCTGGCTTTGTTTGGTCTCAAACAACCCGAGCTGGCCATACAGCAGGCGCTGCAGGCGGGGTTGGCGCTTGGGCAGTCGGTGGTGGAGTTGAACAGGTGTTTGCGGCAACTCTCCTACCCGCAGGTCAAGCTTGCCATCGGGATCCACTACGGCCCAGTCCTTTTGCTGCCCCTCGATCCCCAAGATCCGCAGCGGTTGTCCGCCTTCGGGAAGTCGGTTCAGTTTGCCACCTGGCTGGAGTCGGTTGAGGATGTTTCGCAAGGGGGGGAACAGTCTGAGGAACAGAGCTCCCGGTTGCTCATCTCGGCAGCTGTGTATCGAGCCGTGGAAGGGCAACTCCTGCAGGTGGAGCCTCTTTCGGTGAAACCCGTTCCCAACGCCAAACCCATCCGAGTTTACAGGGTGCACCCTGACCAAGTTAGCTTGCCGGCTGGCGAGGAGGAAGCTCCAGAAGCAACCAAGCCTGAACCGCTTGGATGGCTGGAAGCGCTCCGGGAATGGCTACAGGCTTGGTCTCGTTTTTGAGGGATCCCTTCAGGCAAAAACGCCATCCCTTTGCTGCACCTGGGCCCTCAGGTAGGGGATCCCCATCCGGTGGCAGTAGTCGCCGAAGCTCTCACCAGGACGGCGCTCCTGCTTGTAGACCTGCAGGAGAACTCTCATGAGCGGCACGATCTGGCTGATGTGTACCCGATCCTGAAACACTTGCGCCAGGCGATCCCCCTGCGGGCTGGCTCCCAGCCAAATCTGGTAGTAGCCATCGGGGGCGGATCCCACCAATCCCAGCTCGGCCAGGTAGGGTCGGGCACAGCCGTTGGGGCAGCCGGTCATGCGTACCAAAAAGGGCGAATCTTGCAGATCCAGCTCCTGCAACAGCCGATCCAACTGGCGAACCAGCCCTGGCAAAGCTCGCTCCGACTCGGTAATCGCCAACCCACAGGTGGGCAGGGCAGGGCAGGCCATCGACAGCCGCACCAGTTGAGGGATCTCTTCTTTGGAGAGCACCCCGTGGGACTTGAGGATCTGGTTGATGGCCTCCCGCTGGCCATCCTCGATGTCAATAAAGATCACGTCCTGAGTGGGGGTCAGCCGCATGTCCAGAGAAAACGCCTCCACAATCCGGCGCAGTGCCGTCTTGAGCTGTCGCTCTGGGGTGTCCTGGATGCGGCCATTTTCGATGGAAATGCCCAAAAACCAACGGCCATCCCCCTGCTCGTGCCAGCCCAGGTAGTCGTCGCTGTTGGGAACAAACTTGGGTAGGGGGCGAAACCGGGGCAATTTTTCCCCCACATACTCCTCGACAACGCGGCGAAACTTGCGGATCCCCCAGTCTCTCACCAAGTATTTCAACCGCGCCTGCTTGCGGTCGTGCCGGTTGCCGTAGTCCCGCTGTACCGCCAAAACCGCTTGGCAAACCCGATACACCGCCTCCGGAGGGGCAAAGCAGAGCTTTTGGGCCAAAAGGGGCTGGGTTTCTTCCTTGCCGTGAGTGCGTCCCATCCCGCCACCTACCACGATGTTGAAGCCCTTGAGGTTGCCCTTGCGGTCGGTGAGCACAATCAAGCCCAGGTCCTGGGAGTACACATCTACCGTGTTTTCCCCAGCTACGGTGATGGCTGTCTTGAACTTGCGGGGCAAATAGACGGGGCCATACAGAGGTTCTGGCCCCTCCAGGCGCACCCCGTTGCCCACAAACTGCTCTGCTTCCCGCACTTCCTCATCCACCGGTGGGATGGGAACCGGCTCCCCATCCACCCAGATCTCGTAGTAGGCAGAGGTCTTCGGAGCCAACAGATCCGCCAGCTTGCGGGCATACTCTTGGGCATAGCGATAGGCAGGGCGATTTTTGTAGGGGGCCACCGGTGCCATCACGTTGCGGTTGACATCGCCGCAGGCGGCCAGGGTGGATCCCATCTGTTTGAGAATGCTGGCTATGGTGGCCTTGAGGTTTTTCTTGAGGATCCCGTGCAACTGAAAGGTTTGCCGCGTTGTGGCTCGCAGGGTGCCATTGCCGTACTCATCGGCCAGCCGATCCAAGGTCAAATAAAGCTGCGGGGGCACGTGTCCCCCGGGGATGCGGGTGCGCAACATCATCGAATAGGCCCGCTCCAGCCCCTCCTGCTTTCGCTGCTGCCGCCGATCCCGGTCGTCCTGCTGGTAAGCCCCGTGAAACTTCAGCACCTGCACCGCTGCTTCGCTGAAGTGGGTGGTGTCTTGGGCCAGCTCCTGCTGAAGGGGATCCCGTAGAAAGTGGCTGTCTGCCTTGATCTGCTCCACCTTGGAACGCTTGGCCTCGGATGGGATCATGGGGGGCATTGATAATCTCCAGTAAACCGGTCGGAATACTTGTGAATAACAGGCTATCACCTCCTTTGAAGAGCGTCCAGTTGGAAAAGTCAGCCTCTTATCCGGGTTTTGTCCCAAACCCGCAAAGCTTGTCATTTGAGTCAGCTGGAGATGTCGGCGCTGCTAGCTGGCCAGGGCTAGGCGGGCACCGTACTCCTGCACCGACCACAGTTGCCAGGCACAATTCCCCTGCAGCTCCAAGACCAAGTCGTGGTAGGCCAGGAGGGTGGGGCGATGCCCAACGCTGATGTAGGTGGTGTTCAGGTGTTGCAGCTGCAGGTAGAGCAGTTTTTCGTTGGCCACATCCAGGGCGCTGGTGGCCTCGTCCAAAATGGCGTAGCGGGGCTGGGTGATCAAAATGCGGGCAAAGGCAAGACGCTGCTGTTCCCCTAGGGAGAGAGTGCTGGCCCAGTCTTTCTCCACATCAAAGCCGCCCACCCGCTCCGGCAAGTCTCCCAGGTTCACCTGGGCCAAGACTCGGATGAGATCTTCATCGGTGAGGTCTCGGCGGCGTTTGGGATAGAGCAGTTGATCCCGCAGGGATCCCAGCAGCATATAGGGTTTCTGGGGCAAAAAGAGCATCTCCTGAGTATCTGGGCGGGCGATGGATCCCTGGCCGTTGGTCCATAGGCCGGCAATGGCCCGCAGCAGAGAGCTTTTGCCGCTGCCGCTAACACCGACAATCAGCAGCCGTTGGTCGGCTTCCAAGGCGAAGGAGAGATCCCGAACCAGGGTTCGTTCTGAATTGGGGGTGAGCAAAGTGACGTGGTTTAGCGCCAATTGCTGGGCAATGCGAGTTTGAATGTTGCTTTCCCGAGCGCTGGTGTGGCGCAGTGCAGGATCTTCCAGAGACTCGTGAAAGGAGCCTAAGCGGTTGATCCCGGCGGCAAAACTGGAAATGCTTTGAATCTGGTTGGCCACAATGGAGAGGGCGCTCAACACCTGGCTGAAGGCAATGGTGGCTTGGGTAATGGTGCCGAAATCTCGCACGCCGCTGAAATAAAGGGGGGCGACGATGACATAGGGCACAATGCGGGTGAAATAGTTGTAGGCGTATTGGAAAATATCGATGATGGCCTGCCAGATGATCAGCAAATTAAAATTGCGCAAGGCCGCACCAAAGCGATGCAAAATTTGCCTGAGTTCTTGATCCTCTCCCTGGTAGAAGGCAATGGACTCGGCATTATCCCGCACGTGCACTAAGCTGTAGCGAAAATCGGCTTCGTAGCGCAGTTGATCGAAGTTAATTTTAATCAGCTTGCGACCGGCCAAAATGGCGATGGCAGTACCAATGGTGGCATAGACCACCAGACCCAACGCCAACGGACGAGAAATGCCGTAGAGGATGCCGGTGAAGGCGTAGAGGGTGAGAATCGAGTCAAGGATGTCCAACAGGAAGGAAAGGGTGGTGCCGGTAAAGGAGCGGACATCCTCTGATATACGCTGGTCGGGGTTGTCGATTTCGGTGTTGGCGGCGTTGGAATCCAGCTCGTAGTAAGCCCGCTGATCGAAGTAGCGATCCAGAAAATGATCGGTCAGCCATTCTCGCCAAAACAGCCCTAGCTTGAGGCGAGTGTAGCGGTAGATCACCAAAATGGGAATAGCTGAGATAATCAGCACTCCATAAATAATCAAAAATTGCCAGAAAGTGGGCTCTTCTTTTTGCTGCAGAGCTGTGTCGATAAACCGAAAGATAAAGCTGATCATCACGTTCAGCCGGTTGACCGTCAGCGACAGAAACAGCAAAAAGGTGAGCAGCACCCACTGCAACCAGCGCTGGCGAAGCTGCCGCCACACTGCCCCAAAACAAAGGCTGCTCAAAGCCAAGCTGATCGCGGCTACCCACAGCACCGGCGAGGACAAGTTTCTCTTCGTTTGGGCCACCAATCCGGCTGCCACATTGGTGAAAAACTCCGGGAACAGGGCCTGACCGACCAAAGTTACCCCAATCTCCACAAAGAACATCAGGGCAACCACAAACACCATGGCCGCTGCCAGCAAGCCCAAAAAGATCCAGCCTCCATAGCGCACTCTGGGGTAAAAGTAGGGCTGGGCCACGGTGATAAACCGATCCCACAGTTTGCGGTCGAAGTTAAATTGAGAGGCTTGGGATTCCATTTTTGCGGTCGGCGGAGAGAGCAAGATCGACATCTCTCAGGCTAGCAGGCCACGGCTGCCAATCTGTGTTCAATAGGAGCAAATTCCATTGGGGGTGGAACAGGTTCGGTGTCTCTTCAACCTTGCAACCGGCTTTGCCAAGCCGATTGGGCCGCCAGCCACACCGTCTGAACCGGCACGTGAAACTCCTGGGCGCGGGCCACACAGTCGCGAAACTCCGGCTGAGCGTTGACGATGCGGCCATGGTGGCGGGCCACTTTGATGTCGACCAAGCCGTAAGGGGTTTCCACCCGCTCGATAACCCGCTCCAGCAGGGTGCGCTGCTGTTGGAAGTGGCGAATGCCCAGGGTGGTGGTCTCCCGGAAGATGAGATCTTGACACTCCGGCACCCGATCCGGCGGACAGATAACGGTGAGCAGGATCCCCGGTCGCCCCTGTTTCATGGTGATCGGCTGGGTAAACACGTCCCAGGCCCCCAGGGCCAACAACTGCTCGCAGGTGTAGGCAATCACTTGGGGGTTGAGATCGTCGATTTGGGTTTGCAACACCGATACCGTTTCCGTTAGCTCTCCCCCATTGGCTTCCCCAATCCACAGACGAAGCACATTGGGAATGGGCAGCTCTTGGGCACCGGCCCCACGCCCCACTTTTTCCACCCGCATCGGCGGACAGGGGCCAAACTCTTCCGCCAACGCCACGGCCAAGGCTGCTCCTGTGGGGGTTACCAGCTCCGCTTCCACCCCGTTGCTGAACACCGGCACGCGGCCCATTTCCCACAACTCGATCACCGCCGGCACCGGCACAGCCAATTTGCCATGCTCTGTGCTCACCCAGCCGCCCCCAACAGGATGGGGGGATGACAACACCCGCTCCACCTGCAGCCAATCCAGGCCAATGCAAGTGCCGACAATATCCACCAAAGCATCCACTGCCCCCACTTCGTGAAAGTGCACTTTTTCCACAGGCATCTGATGGACTTTTGCTTCCGCCTGCGCCAACTTTTCAAACACCGCCAAGCTGCGGGCCTTAATGGCTGGGGAAAGCTGGGATCCGGCAATCAAAGCCTGAATCTCCGACCAGTGCCGAGCAAGGGATCCCCCACTCTGGGATCCCAGCACCTCCACCACAGCTTGCAGAGCGGGCTGCCCACACCGCTGCACCCGGCTCACCTGCAGGCTATATTCCCCCTCGATGCCCAACGCCTGGAGCTGACGGTTGAGGTACTCCAAAGGCACCCCGCAATCCAGCAGGGCTCCTAGACACATATCGCCGGCAATGCCCGCCGCACAGTCGAAGTAGGCTATTTTCATGCTGGAGAACTGGGGGTAGCCGCTGCCGCCAGAATGGACTTGGATCCCTCTTGATTGTAGGCAGCAACCGGCCTGGAAAAGGCGACGGGAGAGCAGTTAGGCTTCCCTAGAGTCAGAAGATTCAGAAGATCGGGCAGCAGATTCCCGCCACTGTTGGATGATGTTGCCCAAATTGCGCCGGAATTCTCCAATTCCCAGCAGGGATCCCGGCTCGGGATCCCAGGAAGCTGAGAACACACCGTAGCTGATGCCCAAAAAACCAAGGCCAAACAAAGTTAGCGACTCCGCCAAGGTGAAGTAAGGGGGCAGAGGAACCACGTGGTTGGTCAAGAGATAGTAATTCACAAAAAAGCTGCTCAGACCTAGCCCCGAAGGGATCCCAGAAAACACCAGAATCCGCCGCACCATCCGCCGGCTGACCTCAGGGGGAATCACGGCAACAGGCTCCTTCTTGGCCGGCTTCTTCTCCACCTCAACAGAGGCGGAGGGGGAGCGACGGCGAAAGGTTTTGGACTGGCGGCTGGATTTGCCCACGAAGACAGATCTCCGATAGCGTTTTGGATGGGCTGCCTACTTTTTCACCCGGATGTTCAGCCGTTCGGCCAGCTCCCGGAAGCGGTCAGGAGAATGCTTGGCGATGTAGTTGAGCAAACGCTTGCGACGACCGATCATCATCAGCAGGCCGCGGCGGGAGTTGAAATCCTTCGGGTTTCTCTGAAGGTGCTGAGAGAGCTGGTTGATGCGACTGGTGAGCAGAGCCACCTGAACCTCGGCAGAACCGGTGTCGGTGTCGTGCAGTCGATAGCTCTCAATGATCTGCTGCTTCTCTTGTTGCAATAAGGCCATAAGATCAAGGGACTGGATGCACTGCTTCAAGATAATAACATCGGCTTTTCCTCCCTCGCTATGGCCGAGGAGGGTTATGGAGAGAATGGGATATGACAACAACCTCTGGGGATCCTCCGGCACTGCCCGCTTTGCTGGAGCTGTTGAACTCACAAGACTTGGGAAATCGGCTGCGCGCTATCAACAAAGCCAGAGAACTGCCTGGGCCAGAAGCCCTGACATTGCTGCAGCGAGCGATTCACGACGAGAATGCCCGCGTCCGTTATGCTGCCATCAGCCAGATGGGCACCCTGTCTGGCGTCGATCCGAACCTACTGTTGCCCATTTTGCAGCGCTCTTTGCGAGAGGATCCGGAGTTCGATGTGCGGGCTGCTGCCGCCGCTGCCCTGGGGGATCTCAAGCAGCCACAGGCCCTGGCCGATCTCCTGGAAGCTTATCGGCGAGAAACGGAGTGGCTGGTACGGTTTAGCATCATCGCTGCCCTGGGAGAGCTGGGGAACCCTGCCGCCTTCGACACTCTGGTGGAAGCTTTGCAGGACAAGAGCGAGCTGATCACCACAGCCGCTGCCGCTGCCTTGGGCGATCTGGGGGATCCGCGGGCCATCCCCTACCTGGATCCCCTCATTGATTCCGACGACTGGCAACTGCGCTACCGCGTCTGCATTGCCCTGGCCAAGTTGGGAACAGAAGCCGCTCGCGCCGGACTGACCCGGCTGGCCCAGGATTCCCAAGAACAGGTGGCCGTACATGCCCGGGCTGCCTTGGGATCCCTGTAGTTCCCTAGCTCATGGCATTGATGATGTAGTCAAAGTAAGGGGCGGCTTCAGCGGCTGCCGCCGGCTCCAACAAGCTGAGGGCAGCTTCCTTCAAAAAGACAATCGCATCGATCATGCCGGCGATGGGTACGTTGAGGGCATTGTACATTTCCCGCACCCCTATCAGGCCGATAGACTCAATCGGCTCTTTGCTGCCGGCAATAATGCCATAGGTCACCAGACGCAGATACCAGTCGTAATCTCGCAAACATTGGTTGTAGCGCTTGTCACCGTAGGCATTGCCACCGGGTTGCACGTACTCGGGCCGCTTGGCGAATAGCTGCTTCTGGGCCTGGTCAATGATGCGCTTTTTGTTTTCTGCTAACACCTGAGCGATTTGCAAGCGCCTCTCGCCGGTGGTCATGTAATTCCTGATGGCTTCCAGTTCGCTAACTGAGAGGTAACGCAGCTGGTCATCCGCGGTCTCGATGATCTGGTTGATCACGCTCACGGTAGGGATTCTCCTGTTTTCTAACTTGCTTTCAATTCGGTTCATCAATTCGCAACCCATCCCCCCAGCCCAAGGTCGGCCCAAGAGATGAGCAGGTAGCTCGGCAAGCCAGCGCCGCCGGCTGCTCCCAGTTTAGGATAGGGCAAACCTTCCCTCAAGCACTTTGGCGTGACTCCATCTCGAGACTGGCCCTAGATCCGGCCTCGCAGCCATTGGGCCATCTCATTGCGGCGTGGGGCAGCCTCCAGACACACCTCTTCGGTAATCCGCCCCTCTTGGTAAAGCCTAAACAGGGATTGATTCATGGTACACATGCCCTCATAGGAGCCGTCGGCGATCAGCTCCTCAATTTCATCCACCGCCCCCCGCTTGATGTAGTCCCGAATGGCATCGGTGTTGCGCATGATCTCGTGGGCCGCAGCTCGCTTGCCATCGGTGGTGCGCACCAGGGTTTGAGCGATGATCGCCACCAGGGTTTCTGCCAGCTGCAGACGCATCGGCTCCTGTTCTTCCGGCTTGTAAATCCCCAGCAGACGCTCGATGGTGCGGACGGCGCTGTTGGTGTGCAGGGTTCCAAAGACCAAGTGGCCCGTCTGGCCGGCCTTCAGGGCAATATCCACTGTCTCTCGATCCCGCATCTCCCCAATCAGGATGATGTCCGGATCTTCCCGCAGAGAGGCTTTCAGGGCATTGGCAAACTCCAGGGTGTGGATCCCGACCTCCCGCTGCCGCACCATCGATTTCTTGCTCTGGTGGACGAACTCGATGGGATCCTCAATGGAAATGATGTGTTTGGGAAAGTTGGAATTGATGTAGTCCACCATCGCTGCCAAGGTTGTGGACTTACCGGATCCGGTGGGGCCGGTCACCAAAACCAAGCCTTTGTGCTCTTCGGCAATGCGCTTCAAGACTTCCGGCGCCCGCAACTGCTCCAGCGTCAAAATTTTCAACGGGATCAGACGCATCACCATAGCCGGGCCAAGAAGGGAAACAAAGCAGTTGACCCGACACCGCACCAAACCCTCGTACTGGATGGCAGTATCCAGTTCCAAACATTCCTCAAACTGGCGAATTTGGCTCTCCGGCAGGCTTTCCCGCAGCCAGCCATAGAACATCTCGGTGGTGGTGACCGGGTAGTTGGTCAAGAGCATCTGCCCCCGATCCCGAAAGCGAGGCACTTCCCCTACCCCCAAATGAATATCTGAGTAGCCTTTGTCATAGGCTTCCTGCACCAGTTGGCGCAGGGTCAGGCCCGCAGGAGCAGCTGGAGCCACTGGGATCCGACCGGCAGCCGTTGGGCGAGCTGGTGGCGCAAAAGGCGGAGCGGCAGGAGTGGGGACAGGTGGCGACACTGGAGGCCGAGCAGCAGCCGGGGTGGGCGGGGGCATCTGAGGAGAAGCGGCAGAGCCCGGCACAGGCACCGGTACCTGAGGGGGAGCGACAGCCACACCAGGCGGAAGGGGCCGACCCAGAATGGGGTTGGGGGGGTTTTTGGCATTGGCAGGCCGGGATCCCGTCCCTTGGGAGGCTGAACCGAGCACCGGATCCAGTTGCGTTGGAGGCTCCACCGGGGGCACCGGAGCAGCCGGACGAGACGGACGCTGCATGATCGGCGGAGCCGGGGGCTGCCAATTGGAGTCCAAATCGGTGGGAAACTGGTTTTCGGGGCTGACCTCGCTCATGACAAGCCTCGCTTCTGGCAGGGTTTGAGTCAATCTTAGGCTAGTATTCCCAGCCTGAGCAGAGGGTTAACTCAACCCAACCACCGGCAAAGCTCCGGGAAGCTCCCTAAAAATTGGACGGATGGCGAATGAGACTCAGAAACTCTTCGCGGGTACGGGGATCCTCCTGAAACACCCCCACCATCGAGCTGGTGACCGTCCAGGAGCCGGCCTTTTGTACCCCCCGCATCACCATGCACATGTGGGTAGCCTCGATAACCACCCCCACCCCGTAGGGATCCAGCACCTCCATCAAGGCCTCAGCAATTTGCCGTGTCAGGCGTTCCTGAACCTGCAGGCGGCGGGAGTACATCTCGACGATACGGGCAATTTTGCTTAGGCCCACCACCTTTTGCTTGGGGATGTAGGCCACATGGGCTTTGCCGATAAAGGGCAGCAGATGGTGCTCGCACAGGCTAAACAGAGACACATCCCGCAACAGCACCATCTCGTCATGGCCCTCATCAAAGATGGCACTGTTCAGTAGCTCCTCCAAAGACTGCCGATACCCACTGGTCAAAAACTTCAAAGCCGCAACCACTCGTTCCGGGGTTTTTCGCAGCCCCTCCCGTTGGGGATCCTCCCCGATCCCCCGCAGCAGCGTCTCCACCGCCGCCACCATAGCCGGATCTGAGACATCCGAGCTACCCAATTCTTCTTCCGCAAAAGTGGCTCGATCTCGAATCACCCGAGACTTGAAATGGGCTTTGTCATCCATTCGAGATTGCGAGCCAGATCCGGGTTTCGCAAGGGTCATAGCAGGATATTCCTTGGTTAACGAAAGGCTAAGAGAACTCGGTGCATGCAACTCAGCTCAGGTGGCATCCAGTCAAAGGCTGCGATAGCCAAAACCCTCCCAAGTCACGGGCAACCCCAAACCAGCCAGGTCTAAAAGGCTCCCACCGCAGGCATGAAGGTGAGATCTTCCACCACCGCACCTGTGGGCAACCGAACAATATAGGTAATCAAATCGGCTACCCATTCCGGCGAGAGCATTTTGGAACGGTCGAAGTTGACCCCTACCGTGCCCGTATCCCAGAGGGACGTGTCCACGGCACCAGGGCACAAGCTGGTGACCCGAATGCCATGCTGTCGCTCCTCTTCGGCCAGAGCTTGAGAAAAGCCCATCAGGCCGAACTTGCTGGCACAGTAGGCTCCCCAGTTGGGAAAAGCTCGCTTGCCCGCAATCGAGATGACGTTGACAATCGTGCCGCAGCGCTGCCGGCGCATTCCGGGAAGTACGGCTTGGGCGCACAGAAAAGCTGCCGTCAAGTTCAAGTCGATCACTCGCTGCCAATCCGACAAGGGTAAGGTGGCCAAGGGGCCAACATGGGCTATGCCCGCATTATTGACCAAGACATCGCAGACGCCAAATCGATCCAGGAGAGCCTGCAACTGCTGGGGCAGAGCTGCTAAGTCGGCCAAGTCCATGGGAAAAACCGCTGCCTTACCCCCCTGGTCTTGGATTTGGGCCTGCACCGCTAGCAGATCAGGTTGGGAGCGGGCCACCAGAGCCACCGCTATCCCTTGTCGGGCTAGGGCTAGGGCTACCGCTCTGCCGATCCCTCGACTGGCCCCTGTAATCAGAGCACGTTCGGGAAACTTTGTCTCAAAACTCATTTAGAACAAGCCTCTGGAGTGCGCCACACAAGCAAGCGCCGCCCAGGCCTGAGAAACTTCGTTAACTAAGTTTAACACTGATTTTCCGCTGCTTCGCTTGGAATCAGGGCGAGGCGTAGAAACCTTATTCTGTCCTGCTCAAGATCCGTCCGCTGGCTGTTGAACCTCGATCCGGCTAGGTGGGGTCTGGGAGTATGGTAGTGTGGTAAAAGTAGTGAAAATCTTTTGCAACAACAACCGTCATGGCTGAGTTCTTGTTTTCTCCAAGTCCCACTGCCGTGCGCGAGGATCCCTCCTACATCCTTCAGCTCGAGGGCATCAGCAAGGGGTTTCCCGGCCAGCGGCAGTTGGTTTTGCGGGAAGTCGAGTTTTGCCTGCCCCAAGGAGACATCCTCAGCATTGTGGGCCCATCAGGTTGTGGGAAAACCACCTTATTGCGCACCATTGCCGGATTTGAGCAGCCGGATAGCGGGCGGATCCTGCTGGGGGGGCAGGTTGTGGCTGGGGAGGGGCAGTGGATCCCACCGGAGCGACGGGGAGTGGGGCTGGTGTTTCAGGATTTTGCCCTGTTTCCCCACTTGAACGTGTTGGCCAATGTGATGTTTGGCCTCCGACCCACTACCCCGTTTGCGTCGGCGGCAGGGGGTGGCAATCGCTTCTCCTCAACTGAGTTGCGAGCTGAGTTGCGAGGCGCTGCCCAACAGGCGCGGGAACGCGCTTACGAGGTGTTGCGGTTGGTGGGCCTGGAAGACTACACCCATCGTTATCCCCACGAGCTTTCGGGCGGGCAGCAGCAGCGGGTGGCTTTGGCGCGGGCTTTGGCCCCCAGGCCTAGCTTGATCCTGTTGGATGAGCCGCTGAGCAATTTGGATGTGCAGGTGCGCTACTACCTGCGGGAAGAAATCCGCAAAATCCTCAAGCAAACCCAGACCTCGGCCATTTTTGTCACCCACGACCAAGAGGAGGCTCTCTGCCTCTCCGACTGGGTGGCGGTGATGCGGGAAGGCCGTATTGAGCAATGGGGATCCCCGGAGGAGGTTTACCGGGAGCCGGCTACCCGCTTTGTGGCAGAGTTTATTACCCAGGCCAACTTTCTGCGCTGTGAGCGGCGGGAGTTTGGTTGGCAGGCTGAAGAGCTGCTGCACATCCCATTCCAGGCTTTGAGGGATCAGCCCGACCCCAGCTTGCGCTGCGCAGAGTTGATGGTTCGACAGGAGGAGTTGCATTTGCATCCTGATCCTCAGGGAGGCATTGTCATTCGGGATCGGCAGTTTTTGGGGCGAGAGTACCGCTATTGCCTGATCACAGCAGCCGGCAAAGAATTGCACGCCCTAGCCCGGGAAGCCCTGCCTGTGGGCGCGCGGGTTCACATTGCTGTTGGGCAAGGTCGGCTGTTCCCCCTCGCTGAGGGGTCCTCCGTGGCTGAAAAAGAGCCAAATCGCGCAAAAAGTAAAAGTGTTGCCTGAGTCGGGGTTCTTTTGCACACCTTTAGCAACCCATCTTCCCCGCGACACGAAAGCCTTCGCCCCAGATAGGGCTTAGACTGGCAAGACGGTGGTCCAGGCTGGTAGCTCCCTCTGGAGGGACAAACTGGGTAGGCTGTTGGTGGAGGATTCAGTGCCAAGCTATGCAGGGATCCCGCATCGTGGCAGGCCCATCGGAGAACCGGATCGCCTTGGCGGAGTTCCGGGTGGGCGTGGATGCGGTCATTTTCTCCATCGACACTGAGCAGAATCGCCTCCTGGTGCTGCTGGTGCGGCGGCGGGAGGATCCCTTCCGCGGTTGCTGGGCCCTGCCAGGAACACTGGTGCGGCGCTCAGAATCCCTAGAAGCAGCGGCCTACCGCATCTTGGCGGAGAAAATTCGTGTTAAAAACCTCTATCTGGAGCAGCTCTACACCTTCGGGGGGCCGGAGCGGGATCCCCGCGAGGCCGAGGATGGCTATGGAGTGCGCTACCTGTCGGTCAGCTACTTTGCCCTGGTGCGGTTCCAGGATGCTGAATTGCTGGCAGACGGAGTGGAGGGCATTGCCTGGTATCCCGCCGACCAAATTCCCTCTTTAGCCTTTGACCACGAAGAGATTTGCCGCTATGCCCGCCGTCGCCTCTGCGCCAAGTTGGAGTACAGTCCGATTGCCTTTGACATTTTGCCCGCCACCTTCACGCTAGGGGAGGTCTACCAGCTCTACGGCACCGTTTTGGGCGAGGGGTTCTCCGACTACTCCAATTTTCGCGCCCGCCTACTGAAACTGGGTATCTTGCAAGATACCGGCCAGAAAAGTTCCCAAGGAACAGGCAGACCGGCAACCCTCTACCGTTTTGATGCGGCTGCTTTCGAGAAAATCCGTCATAAGCCAATGGTATTTGTCTGAAGGCCGTCTAAGGGATCCCAGCTCACCAATACTAATCCGGCCAGTCCAGCCAGATCGTTAACGTTCTCCCCACGGCTAAAGCCGGGGGATTTTTTCCATCGCTCCACGCTCCTCGCGCTTCGTTGCAATGGGCTACACGAGGGCCTATATCCTCGTGGGGGACGCCATCTCCTCAACTACTGAGATGCCAAAACACCCCAGATACTTCTACTTCACCTTTAACGCTGCACCCTTCCATAAGCGGGTGGAGCGAGTCTCCCGTCCTGTCATGAGACGGTGACTTATCCCCAGGCATGAATGCCGGGGCCTGCGACGCCGAGTTTTCGGTCAGCAGCAGCCAGAGAGCTGTGCTAAGATTAGAAACCATGATAGGTATTGTTTCAGGAGTTCTCCAAGCATGTCTGCAGCAATAGATATCGCTGATGCTACCTTTGAGGCAGAGGTGCTGCGCAGCGATATTCCGGTTCTGGTTGATTTTTGGGCACCTTGGTGTGGCCCCTGCCGGATGGTGGCTCCTGTGGTTCAGGAGATAGCTGAGCAGTATGTCGGCAAAGTTAAGGTTGTAAAAATCAACACCGACGAGAACCCTCAAACTGCCAGCCAGTACGGTATTCGCAGCATTCCCACCCTGATGTTGTTCAAGGGCGGCCAGAAAGTGGATGTGGTGGTTGGCGCCGTACCCAAGGCAACTCTAACCACGATTTTGGAAAAGCACTTCGACACACCTGCCGAAGCCTGAGGGCTATGCCTTGGGTGTTTCAGAATGTAACTTTTGGGTTCTGGATTAGAACCCAGCTACCATTTTGTGCCGAGAACTGATTAAAGTAATTCCAGAGAACTTTAGGATCCCAGCTTGACCGATTCCGTTTCTTCCCTTCTGCAAGAAGTTTTTTCCAACGCTGAGACCCGCCTAAAGCAGTTGGAGTATCATCCCAACCGGACGGCCTGGCTGCGTATTGTGCAGTCGCTGCAGCGCATGGGATCCCTGGAGCTGAGCCGTTTAGATGCCAAGATCTTGGCGGCTACTCTTGAGGATCTGGAGCAGGGGTTTGCCGCCTTCCAAAACTATGCCCACCAGCGCAAGATCACCGTTTTCGGGTCGGCACGACTGGGGCCAGAAAGTCCCGAATATCGCCAGGCCCAGTTGTTCGCCTACTGCATCAGTCAACGGGGATTCATGGTGATGACGGGGGGCGGCGGCGGCATCATGGAAGCCGGCAATCGAGGGGCAGGGCTGGAGAACTCTTTTGGGCTCAACATCCAGCTTCCCTTCGAGCAAATGGCCAATCCCGTTATTGCTGCCAGCGATCGGGTCATCAACTTCAAGTATTTCTTTTCGCGCAAGCTCTTTTTTGTTAAAGAAACCGACGCGCTGGTGCTTTTTCCCGGCGGTTTCGGCACTCAGGATGAAGCCTTTGAATGCCTAACCCTGATGCAAACCGGCAAAACCAAGCTCATGCCCTTGGTGCTGGTGGACAGAACAGGTGGCTGCTACTGGAAAGAATGGGACGAATACGTGCGGGAGCACCTGCTTGGTCGCGGCTTGATCAGCCCAGAAGATCTCTTCCTCTACACCCTAACCGACGATGTGGGAGATGCCTGTCAGCAGATTGTCGATTTTTATCGCGTCTTTCACAGCAATCGCTACGTGCGAGAGCTCCTGGTTTTGCGCTTGAACACCAAACTTTCACCGGAAGCCCTAGAGATTTTAAACGAAGAGTTTGCCGACATTCTCGATTCGGGCCGGATCGAGCAAACTGGGGCCTTGCCGGAGGAAGCCGAGGAAGATATTGCCCATCTGCCACGGCTGGTGATGCACTTCAACCAGCGCAACTTTGGACGGCTGTGGCAAATGGTGCGCCGGATCAACAAGCTTCACCCGGAACAGCCGGATCCTTTGCAAATGCGCCCTGAACAAAAGTAGATGTATCGGCACCCTCAGAAAAATCTAAAGAGCCAGCAGCTAACCGTGTTTATTCTTTGTTTATTAGCTATTTATTAGCTAGCACTCCCAATGGGCCGGTTGTTTGTCAAAATCTGCGGCATCACCCGTCAGGATCAGGCGGAGGCCATCGCCGCGCTGGGGGTGAGTGCCCTTGGGTTCATCGCGGTGCCCAATACCCCCCGCTATTTGCCCCTCTCGGAAATGGCCCGTTGGGTGGGATCCCTGCCCGGCCCTGTGGAAAAGGTGGGGGTCTTCCTGGATCAGGATCCCCGCGCCATCGCCGCCTGGGTGGAAACGGTGGGCCTCACGGCTGTCCAGTTGCATGGCCAAGAATCCCCGCAGGATTGTCAGCAATTGGGGAAATGGCTTCCCGGGATCCGCCGCATCAAAGCCCTGCGCATTCGCCAGCCGGCGGATCTGGAAGTAGCCCATCTCTACCGAGACTGTGTGGAGGTGCTGCTTTTGGATGCCTATCACCCCCAACAGGCGGGTGGAACGGGGCGAACCCTGAATTGGCCAGAACTTGCCCACCGCTCCCTGCCCTTGCCTTGGCTACTGGCCGGTGGGCTGAACCCGGACAATGTTCTGCAGGCGCTCAGCCACCTGCAGCCAAGCGGCATCGACCTCTCCAGTGGTGTGGAACGTCGGCCAGGCGATAAAGACATCGACAAAGTCCGGCACCTGCTGCAGCAGCTTGGCTCCCAAGGGTGGGAGATTGCTCCTACTCTGCCGCCGATAACGCCAAGCGCAACGGGATGATCATTTGGCTGGGTTCCTACTGCAGCGACTGAATATCCAACCCCGGCTCGAACATCAGCTCTTTCACTTCCCCAAATCGGCCCATCACTCCAAGCTCCCGGTCGTTAAAGGTCACCAACACACCGCCCGCATTGCCGGTACGCAACACGATTGACTGCTCCGCTTCCCAATTCAACTCGGCCCCTGGCTGTAAGGTGGCCTCAAAAACCGTTTGCCCATCGGCGATGACCCGCAACCAGGAAGGGCGCTCCACAACGCGAATATCCAGACGCACCGGCTTGCGCCCCGCCCCCCCTGAGTGAGCTTCCAAGACCTCGGGGAAGACGCCCTGAATGCGCGTCCATTGGTCGAGGGTGGGAAACAGTTGGCGGGCCGTGGGCTGAGCTGCCGACAGAGTGGGATCCGGGGAGTTGGCAGCAGGCGGTTGCTGGCCGGATCCCTCCCGACTGACCGTTGACAGGCTCACCAGCCAACGCCCAAAGGGATTGCCTGTGCCTTCCAAAAGAGCCGACAATCCCCCCACCGTCAGCACAATCAGCACCACATAAGCAGCCCAAAGGTGGAGAGGACGCAGGGCAAAGGCAGGTTGCTGGCCGACAACGGCAAGAGGAGCTGGCGCGCGGGGGGTTTTGGCCGATAAAAGCGGAGAGGCACGCCGAGAGAGGGTTTCGCCATCCAACCCCAAATAGTCGGCATAGCGCTTGAGAAACCCTTGCACATACACCGGCTCCGGTAACCGGCTCAAGTCAGCTTCCTCCAGCGCCTGCAGATATTGGCAGCGAATGAAGGTATCGTTAGCTACTTCTGTCAACGTCAGTCCCCGTGCCTCCCGTGTTTGCCGCAACAGGGATCCCAGGGCTTCTAAAGAGTGTGCTGGCTCTTGCATCATTTGGCCACCTGCGGAAGAAAGGAGGCTACTGTGAGAGTTTGCACTCAGTTAGAGGCTCTGACGAGCTAATCGCGTGAGCGGGCCGGAGGCCTTAGAGGGCGCTTCCCGAGCGAGGATGAGCTGCTGTGCCCGGTGAGAGGGGCCAGCAAAGCTTGGAGCTCATGGGGATCCAACTGGCGGAACTGGCCTGCTTTCAGGTTGCCCAAGCCCAGTGGGCCAATGGCCTCCCGATGTAAGCTGAGCACCGGATGCCCAAGACGCTCCGCCACCCGCCGAATTTGCCGGTTGCGTCCCTCAAACAACACCACCCTCAGCCAGGAGCAATTGGGATGCTCCCTTTGCCGGAAATCCGGGGCAGGACAAAACTCCACCTCCGCCGGCAGAGTGGTGTACCCCTCTAAGTCTACTCCGTCTCGCCAATGTTGCAGAGTGGCCTGACTCGGATGCCCTTGTACCTGTACCCGGTAGGTTTTGGGCAGATGATAGCGCGGATGGGTCAGCTTCAAGGTCAAGTCGCCATCATTGGTGAGCAGCAAAGCGCCACTGCTGTCCGCATCCAGCCGGCCCACCGGGTAGAGGCGGGTTTGCCGTTTCCAAGATGGGGGGAGCAGATCCAGCACCGTCTTGCGTCCCCAAGGATCTGCACAGGTTGACAAAACCCCCACTGGCTTGTGCAGGAGCAAAACATAGCGCGCCGGATCCTTGGCCAAAGGGATCACTTGCCCATTCACCTCGATGCAATCCCGCTCTGGGTCGGCTTTGGAGCCCAGCTCAGTGACCACCTTCCCATTGACCCGAACGCGCCCGGCCAGGATCCAGGCTTCCACCTGGCGACGCGAGGCCAATCCCTGCTGAGCCAAGAGCTTCTGTAGCCGTTGGGGTTCTGCCATGGGGATTTGAACAGCAAAAGCAGCAACCGAAGCTGGGGGTGCTAGGCGGCAGAGCCTGGGGCCTCCGGCCCGCTTACGTGAACGGGGTTGGAGAGCCGGTCGGACAAATCAGCAGAATTGGAGGGCAACAGCAGCATCTCCGACTGAGACTCTGAGTTTCCTCCTAGAGAATAGCTGAGGCCACAGTCGAACTCTTCTGCCAGCCGACAGACTTCCTTGAGATCTCCCACCGACCAAATGCTCCAACTGCTGCGAATTTGGTTATCCACCCACACTTCCACGCGGTTGCCTTCGATGTGAAGGATGCGCTTGGGCTGGGCTTCTGAAGGGCAGCCTGCAGGCTCGGCCAAGACCTCCGGCCCGCTTACGCGAAGGGAAGATTTTTGCCTCAAGGCCCCCAGAGCCGCCATGAGCTGCGGCAGAGCCAGCAAAAGGTGCTGAGTGGCCTGTTGGGGTTGCCCTTTCAAGCAGGAAACCAAAGCTTCGGTAACACTCTGGTTTAGGGCCTGCAGAGCTTGGAGTGGAGTAGCACCCCCTAGAGAGGGATCCGGTTGCAGTGGGCTTTGAACATCCATGAAAAGGCAGGAAAGGCATGGACAGCAACCTTACAGCCCTTTCGCAGGTTGACCACAACAACGCCGCTGCCCTTTGGAGCAGAGCGCTCTGGTTTGCGCAAGTGTGCCGCAGACATGGAGTCCTGTACGGATAGACGATCGGGGGAAGGGCTGTATAGCTCCCTTAAGCCTAACAAATCCAAAAACTTCAGGGCCTCCGGCCCGCTTACGCGAACGTCAAAAACTTTTCTTGGATGTTGTCCGCATTGCTGCAAAGCAAAGGCCCCTCTATCTAGTGGCCATCAAGGCAGATCCTTTGCTCTCTCGTGCAAAGCAGGCTGAGCTCCAGCGCGGATCCCTCGAAATGGTGCAACTATTCGCCGCTCGATTCGTTTTCTTCGCCCTCGGCGGTGTCCTCAACCCCAGCTTGGGATCCCTCCGGTTCCTGGGCCTCAGAGGTCTGTCTCAGTTGGTTAAGCAGAGCCAAAACGCGGGATCCCCGCTCCAAAGAGCGATCCTGCAAAAACACCACCGTTGGCACCCGTCGCAGGCTGAGGCGCTGGCCGATTTCCCGCCGCACAAAGGGTGTGGCCGCCGCTAACCCTTCCATGGCCCGGTGTTGAGCTGTCTCATCCCCATAAATGCTGACGAAGATGCGAGCATTTTGCAGGTCATTGGAAACCTCGACATCCACAATGCTGACCATCCCTGCCCCGACCCGGTCATCTTTGATCTCCGAGAGCAGGATTTGGCTGACCTCTCGTTTGATCAGTTCTGCTACCCGTGCCACTCGTCGCGCTGTCGCCATTTTTGGATACCTAGGCTAACATCATCCGCAAGCCTGCTCTGGCTGGTGTGGAGCTCAGCCCTTGCCGGCTCGATCCCAAGAACAGTAGCCAATTGCTACGAGCATCTCTTCCTTCCACCTTTATCCTGAGTCCATGTCCATCTTGCCTTGAGTATGAATACCTAAAGCCATCGATGGATGGATGGAGACGTGATGATCAAGACGCCAGAGGCGCTGCGGCGCTCCATTGAGCAGTTTATGCTGAATGTGACGGAGCCGCTTGACCCGTTGCTTTCCCTGAAGCTGACTCAGCTGGTGGTGATGTTGGGGGATACAGCTTACGCGATGGGATACAGCGATGGCCAGCAAAAGCCAGAGGAGCGCTGCCGCTATTGTCCCAGTCGGGTGTTCGACAGTCTAGAGCTTTGATAGGGTTCTTCAAGGTTCTTTAGAATGTAGCTTCTGGCCGCCCCGGCTCCCAGCCTTGGGGGGAGTGAGTTGAAAGGGGCGGTGGCAACCGGCCAAGATGGGATCCCATTGCTTGGCAGCCTATGACTTCCCCCGTTTTGCTTTGGCATCGTCGCGATCTGCGGTTAGGGGACAACACAGCCCTGCATGAGGCAGCCCAGCGCAGCTCTCAGGTGGTGCCTGTCTTCATTTTCGACCCGCAGATGCTGAGACGGTCGGACATGGCCCCAGCTAGGGTGGCCTTTTTGCTTCAGGCTCTGCAAGAGCTCCAAGAGCGCTACGCCCAGATGGGGATCCCACTGATCTGGCGGCTGGGGGATCCCTCGGTGGAGTTGCGGTGCTTGGCCACAGACCTGGGAGCCAGGGCCGTGTTTTGGAATGCCGATGGGGAGCCGTTCGCCCTACAGCAAGAGAGTCGAGTGCAGGCCAGTTTGGCCGCAGCCGGGATCCAGTCCTTCTCCTACCAAGATATGCTGCTGCACGGGCCGGGGGAAGTGTTGACCCAGGCGGGGGAGCCCTATTCGGTCTTCACTCCCTTCTGGCGCAGGTGGGCGAGCTTGCCCAAGCGGGATCCCTACCCAACCCCCGAGGGTCTGCAGCCGGTATCGGGACTAAAAGCGCAGCCTCTACCGACTTTGGCAGATTTGGGCTTTGTCTGCGACCAGCGGATCCCAGCAGCGGGGGAAGCAGCGGCTCAAGCCCTTTTGGAAGACTTTTGTCAGGGTTTGCGCATTTTGGACTACGAGCGAGCCCGCAACTTCCCGGCTGAGCCGGGCACTTCTCTACTGAGCCCCCACTTGTGCTGGGGAACGATCGGCATTCGCCAGGTGTGGCAAGCCACGCGGGAGGTGGAAGCCGAGGTGCGCAGCCAAGAGGCCGAAAGCAGCTTGCAAACTTGGCGGCAGGAGCTGTGCTGGCGAGAGTTTTACAAGCATGTCTTGGCCCACTGGCCCCACGTGGAAACCGGAGCCTATCGACGAGCCTTCGACGCCCTGGAGTGGGACAATCGGCAGGACTGGTTTCAGGCCTGGTGCACCGGTCAGACGGGCTACCCCATCGTGGATGCGGCCATGCGCCAACTGAACGAAACCGGCTGGATGCACAACCGCTGCCGCATGATTGTAGCCAGCTTTTTAACCAAGGATCTGCTCATCGATTGGCGCTGGGGAGAACGCTACTTTATGCAAAAGCTGGTGGATGGGGATCTGGCGGCCAATAACGGCGGTTGGCAGTGGAGCGCCAGTGTGGGCACGGATCCCAAGCCCCTGCGCATCTTCAACCCGGCCACGCAAGCAGCCCGCTATGACCCGGAAGGAGAGTACATCCGCCGCTATCTGCCGGAGCTGGCACGGCTGGATACGCCGGCTCTGCTGTGGGTGGGAGATGACCCCAAGGGAGCCTGGGCTTTGCGGGAACGGCGAAGTTGTGGCTATCCGGATCCCATTGTGGATCACAAGGTGCAGCAGCAGGCGTTCAAACGGCGCTACCAGGCGGTGCAGCAGGCCTACTCTAGGTCTGTTCGAGACGGTCTCCCCCCTCCTTCCTAGTCCTCTGTGCCGCTGCCCCCTCTCTCGACGACGGCAGACAAAAGGCAAGACAGGTGCCATTTGAAATGACCACAAAGCAGGTCTGTGTAGTTGTAGTCAATTCAGTTGACAATGAGACGGTGTTAAAGGCAAGATGACGTGGGGGTAGACCTCAGGAGGAAGCTTCATGACCTATAGCTTAGACCTGAGAGAGAGAGTCGTAGGGTATGTCCAGGAAGGGGGCAGCCCCACTGCAGCTGCACAGATGTACAAAGTCAGTCGTGCAACGGTTTATCGCTGGCTGAACCGAGAAGACC
>NZ_JANSHV010000104.1:0-11926 GCF_047461775.1 Synechococcus sp. R6-5 | reverse complement strand
ATGCAGATTGCCGGAACAGGGCAGTTCTGCCCAAGCAGGCAGGAAAACCCCACATGCGCCATTGCGGTCTCGGTGCAACCGCGATCCCCTGCAGCAAAACTCATTCCAAAGCCCAGACTTCCGGCAGAAGCCGCCCTCTACGAGCAAAGTGTACGGGCAAAGTGAGGGTAGAGCGTATATCATTACCCCTTCGGCTGGGCAATGTCGAACTCGGCGTCGTAGTCGAAGTCCTCGTCCTCGTCAGCCCAGTCTTCTTCCAGCCTATCGTCCCCCGCCAGCTCCTCTTCCTCCAGGCGGCGCTTTTCTTCGTATTCCTCATCCTCTAGGCCCAAAGCAGCCCGCTCTGCCCGCCGCTGGAAGCGCTCCAGTGCCGCTGGAGTGATGAAGGGATAGGGCAACCCTTGGGCTTGGGCCTCCTCCAGCGCTGCGCGGTAGCTCTCCACTTCCTTGATGTCGATTTTCCAACCGGTGAGGCGGGCTGCTAGGCGCACATTTTGCCCCTCTTTGCCGATGGCCAAACTGAGCTGGTCGCTGTTGACCAACACATGGGCCTGCTGGATTTCCGGATCCACCAGCCGCACCTCCACCACCTTGGCCGGGCTGAGGGCATTGGCAATGTAAGTGGCAGGATCCGGCGACCAGCGGATGACATCGATTTTCTCGTTGCGCAGCTCTGCTACCACCGCCTGAATCCGGGATCCCCTCGCGCCAATACAGGCCCCCACTGGATCCACGTCCCGCTCCACCGTATCGACCGCAATCTTGGTACGTGGCCCCACATTTCGGGAAGGGGGGTTGGCCTCCCGCGCCACTGCCACAATCCGCACGATATCCTCTTCAATTTCTGGCACCTCGTTGGCAAACAGGTTCACCACCAAGCCAGCATCGGCCCGGGAAACCAAAAGCTGTGGCCCCCGCCGGGATCCCTCATAGACTTTCTTGAGATAGACCTTCATCACCGCGTTGGGAGTGTAGCGATCGCTGGCCAGCTGTTCCTTCTTGGGCAGTTCTGCTTCCACCTCAGGTTGTCCGAAACCGCTGGATACCGACATGATCACCGTCTGCCGCTCGGTGCGCAGCACCCGTGCCTGCAGTACGGTTTTTTCCAGATCGCGGAACTCTTCCTGAATCAGACGGCGCTGCTGATCCCGTAACTTTTGCGCCAGCACCTGCTTGGTTTGGATGGCCGCCATGCGGCCAAATTCCGCCTGTTGTGGGGTGACATCATCTGTGACTTCCCAGCCTACTTCGGCTTCTGGGTAATCCTGCTGCACGTCGTACAGAGAGATCTCGTGATCCGGATCCTGTACCTGCTCAACGATGGCTTTGGTGGCCAAAACGCGAAAGCCTCCTGCCTCCACATCCAACTCCACATCGAAATTGCGGAAGTGGTCTTCTGCAAAGACCACATCTCGCTGGATGGTTTTGCGGTAGCGTTCGTAGCCCTTGAGCAGCGCCTCTCGCAGGGCATCGGTGACCACATGGCGGGGCAAGTTGCGCTCCCGCGAGATCATCTCCACCATTTCCGCCAAACCCGGCAGAGGCACCATCGCCATAACCACTGTCCTCCTGCACAAACTTCGTGAAACTTGCTGTTGCTATTGCTCCACAGCGGGAACTGAACCCGCATCTCTGATGCGAAGGGAGGGCCGCACCACCTGCGGTCAAACGCTCTCTCTATCTCCGGTCTCCTAGTCAGTTTCCAATGAGAGGGCAACCCGCTGCACCGAAGCGCGGGGCAACTGAACTCGCCGCCCCTTGAGGGATAAGGCAACCCTCTCCTCATCCCGACCCAGCAGGTGTCCTGACCAAACGGCTTTGCCCTTGTAGGGTGGATCCAAGGTCACCTCCACCGCAAACCCTTTGAAAACCACAAAGTCGCGATCGCTGGTGAGAAGGTTGCTGATGCCAGGGCTGGACACCTCCAACACATACTGGCCTGGGATCAGATCCACCCGATCCAGCTCGACTTCTAAGGCTTGGCTCATGGCTTCGCAATCGGCATGGCTGGTTTCTCGGTCGGGATCCAGTGGGCGGATATCCACCCGCAGAACTGGCGGATGCTGGTTGGTGTGGAAAACCATCTGCACCAACTGGTATCCCAGTTGAGCGGCCAAGGGACGGGCCAAGCTCTCCAACTGTGGAATAAGAGGGTGAACCATAACCAACTTGTCACCAACCGGGTGTTGCCGCCAGATCCAAACCCCTTTGAGCCGGAGCTGGCAAAGGGGACAGTAAGCCCCCTCAAAAAGCAAAGAAGTGGGCACCACCCACTCCCCGTTGCTATCGCGGAGCTCCTTGAGGCTCGCCCAGAATCAGTACAGACTTTGAGCGCATCCCCCTTACCTCCTAATTTAGAAGATCTCCCCCGGTTTTGTCATGGGGATCCCCAAAAGGCAACATCTATAATGTGGACAACTGCGGATTTGCCCAGATATCCAGCCGCGTTTTGTGGGGTTTCCTATGACTGTTGCCTTTTCCTACCCGATCTTCGGCCCCAGCATTCAGTGCCCCCACTGTCGGCAAACGATTGCGGCCCTCACCCTGACCGATACCTACCTCTGCCCTCGCCATGGTGCATTTGAGGCGGATGCCGAACAAGAGGAGCTGGTACACCTGCAATCCGGACGGCGCTGGCGCTTTTGGGAAGGTCGCTGGTTTCGTCAGCACACCCACGCCGATGGGATCCGTTTTGAGATTCATGAAGAATTGGATCGGCTGCGCATGCAAGGAATGCGAGCCACTCAGGTGATCGTGGCCGAGCGCTACCGCCAGCTGCTCACCCCTTATCTGGAGCAGGGATCCCACCGTCGTCCTGGCCCACCTCGCCTCTATGGCTTGCCCGTCAGCTTCAGCTCCCAAATCCCAGAGGATAGGGGTGGATCCCCTCAGCGCTGGCGGGTGATCAACTTTGAGCTGACCTACGAGATCGACCCGGCCATGCGGCAGCCGCAATCCCGTCTGCAACTGTGTGATTAGAAAGGCGAACAGGTAGAGAGCCATTGAAGAATCGGTGGCTGCTCAAGCCCCCTGGGATCCGCAGCTTCCTTCCGGGTCAGGGAGTGCTATGCCTTGATAGGTGTAGCCGATAAACTTGGGCTGGTCGGCCATATAAAACCGCTCCAGTTGCTCAAACCGAAACCCCGCTTCTCGGATCAACCGGGCCATATCTCGGTTGAGGTTGCAGCCATCTGCGATTACCTTTTGTATAGGGTTAAGACAATTTTGCCATCTTTGCACCTGGGGATCCTCACTGAGGCCGTGTTCGAGAAAAAACAGCTTGCCCCCCGCTCGCAACACCCGCCGGATTTCCCCTAAAGCCTTGGCCACATTGGGAATGCTGCACAATGTCCAGGTGCTAACCACGCTATCAAAACTCTGGCTTGGAAAAGGCAGTTCCTGGGCATCCGCCACTTGCCAATCAACGGCGATGGGAGAAGAGGCAATGCGCCGACGAGCCAGGGATCCCATGCCAGGATTGGGATCTACCCCTGTGATCTTGCGAATGTGCTCTGGGTAGCAGGGTAGGTTGAGGCCGGTGCCAAAACCAATCTCCAGAACAGCTCCCTGCACATGGGCCAGAAGCTGCCGCCGATAGCGCTCCATCCGTTCCCCCGAGAGGGCCAGATCCAACAGTTGCGGGAAGATTATTCGGCGATAGAGGTTCATTCGACCATCCCAAATGAATGTTCAGACCTGAGCAGCTTAAACAGTCTGGGCAGGTTGCGGTTGAGCAGTCACCTTCAGGGAGTGGAGGGCATAGCAGGCCAGCAACCAATTGAGCAGGCGGGCCACCACGCGAGCAGTTTGCCGTGTTGCGGATCCCACCGCCACCCCTCCCAGCGAAAGGCCAACCACAGGACGAGCAGCAAAGATGGCCTCACAGGTCTGCAACAGTTGCAACCAACTCACCCCCCCTGGCTCTGGGTGATGCACGGCGGGCGCCAAGGAAGGATCCAGCACACTGCAGTCCACCACCAAAAACACCGGTTGATCCGGCAAAGAGGCCACCACCTGCTGGGGATCCCAGCCATCTTGGGCCCAGAATATTGGGCTGTGGTGGGCTTTCAGCCATGCGTAGGCCCGCGCACTGCCGCTGCGCAATCCCACATGGATCACCGGCAGCTTGTGCTGATAGAGCAACTCCACCCAGGCAGCACTGCCATAGCTTGTATCTTGATCCGGCTGGGTCATCTCTGGGGGCGGCATCAGGTTGGCATGAGCGCTGCAATGCACCACACTCAGAGTTGGGTAGTGCTTCCAGAGGGCACGAATGGCCCCCCAACTGGCGGCCAAGACCGAAGGCAACAGCACCGGCCATTGTTGTCGTCTCCAAGCTTGAGCCACCGCCGCCTCACACATGCCGTAGGGAGGCTCATCCACCAGCCCCGGCAACTGCGCCACCGCCAGCTTATCCACATCGATCCCCAACCTCGGCTCGAAGGCACACAGCTCCGAACCGGCATTGAGAATGGCCATTGGAGCCTGAGTATCGTGGCCAAAGGCGGTGGGAATGAGAATGACCCTAGCGTTGGATTGCGAGCTGGGATGGAGGGACCACTGGGCCATGGGCGCTGTTCCTTTTCCAGAAAGCTGTGGGTCTCCGGCTTGTTCTATGGTGGCCTACAGGGCGCCCAGGGATCCGTCTGAGGGCCAGCCAGTCTGCTACGAAAGATTACAGTTCCCAGGCGGAACTGGGGCCAAAAATCGAGTCAGTGGTAGATTCAAAGTGCTTCGCGCCGCAAACCGCGGTTTGGACAAGGCAAACCACCGCAAACCACAACGAGTTGAGAAAGGTAGACTATGGCTGTGATGGAAGGCGATCCTCGTCAGGGAGCAAAGCTGCCTCTATTTGGGGGATCCACCGGGGGGCTGTTGAGCGCAGCCGAAACCGAAGAAAAATACGTCATCACCTGGACGGGCAAGCCGGGGCAGGTGTTTGAAATGCCCACCGGCGGCGCTGCCGAAATGGTGGAAGGCAAAAACTTTCTCACCTTTGCCCGCAAAGAGCAGTGTTTGGCGCTGGGTGCCCAGTTGAGATCCGACTACAAGATCAACGACTACCAGATCTTCCGCATTCCCGCGGGGGGGGAGCCTGTGTTGGTGCATCCCAAAGACGGCGTCTTTCCCGAGAAGGTCAACGAAGGCCGTGAGCCCGTCGGCAAAGTGGATCGCAACATCGGCAAAAACAAAGAGCCGATTACCTACAAGTTCACCGGCGGGAAACCCTGGGATTGAACTCCCCACAGCTTCGCTCCCTACTGGGTTTCAGGATCCCCTAGCAAGGTCGGGGGATCTTTTGCTTGCCTGTTTTCGACAAAAAAGCTCCAGCCCACCTTGAGCTGAAGCTACGCCCGGAAGCGCTGGGGATCTCCTATATGTAGCCAGGGATCCCAGGGGCCAACCTACTTGGCAATCGCCGCGAAGAACTCCTTGGATTTCACTGGGTCGGGGTGCATGGTTTTCTGGCCGGGCTGCCAGTTGGCCGGGCAAACTTCATCGGGGTGAGATTGCACGTATTGGATGGCTTGCAGGGTGCGCAAGGTTTCATCCACACTACGGCCAAAGGCCAGGTTGTTAATGGTGGCGTGCTGGATGATCCCTTCTTTGTCGATGATGAACAGGCCGCGCAGCGCCACACCCGCTTCCGGATCCAGGACATTGTAGGCAGCGCTGATCTCCTTTTTCAGGTCAGAGACCAGAGGATACCTCAGCTCACCCACCCCTCCAGCCTTGCGGTCGGTTTGAATCCAGGCCAGGTGAGAGTATTCGCTATCCACTGAAACACCCAGGATCTCGGTATCCAGCTTGGCAAAGTCGTCATAGCGGTCGCTGAAGGCCGTGATCTCCGTTGGGCAGACAAAGGTGAAGTCCAAGGGGTAGAAGAACAACACCACATACTTCTTACCCCGGTAGTCGGAGAGCTTCACCGTCTTGAATTCCATGTCATAGACGGCGGTGGCCGAAAAATCGGGAGCGGGCTGCCCCACTCGCAGGCATCCTTCCTGAGACATAAATCAACGCTCCTTGCGGTAAAGTGCAAATGTAAACCAAACCTAACATACCATACTCATAATGACTCTGCCTTAACTCGATAGATAGCGACGGATCCCAACTGCCGGGATCCGGATAATGCCCATTTTTCCATGCTAATCGGCTCAGCTCTGCAAGGGATCCTGTTGTCATGAGAGTGGCGCTGGAGTTCCTCTATCACTTTTGTTGTGACCGCTGTCGGCGGTGGTGGAGCCAGGCCGATGTGGAGCCCCAACCTGGGGATCGCCTGTATTGCCCCTATTGCGGCCATCAAAATTGCGTGGAGCGCATCGATACCTTTCGCAATGCTGCGCGGGGCAGTTGCCTGACCCGTCCCCCCGATGCCCCTTCTCCAGATCCGCATCCGCCCTCTGAAAAATCCGGGGATCGGCCTCAGGAGAAGCGATCCCCAATCTAGTTATCCTGGGCAAACCCAGTCCTCTTGCCCCTATGGGGCAGCCAGCCGCTAGAGCCTGTCAACCATTCAACGCATCCGCCAGAGTTCCCCGGTGTGAAGATGACCATAGGTAGAGATCAACCTCAGGCGAGGAAGAATCCACCAGATAGCGACAGAGGCGGCGCTCTTCCAGGATGGCGGTGGAGCAGCAGCAACTGTAGACTTCCAGATAGTCGTCCGGCTCCGCCTCAAAAATCGCCTGCTGGCCGGGAAAGAGGGTGCGCTCCCAGTGGCCGGGGATCGTGCGGATCACCTGAACCTGTCCGGAACGGTTGACGAAAGCGTATCTTTTCATTGCGTTTTTTTAATGGTGTTAAGAAAAACTTATTGCCCTTAAAATAGGCTACCATCCCTGATCCCCAAGCGGCAATAGTAAGCCGCCAAGACGGGGATCGCTCTTTCTGTCTAGCTTTGGGGGATTTGTTCTCTCAGCTTATAGGGGTTGAGAGAATCGGATCTCGAGGAGAAGCCTGCCCTGGTAAACTGAGAGGAAGAGTCTGAAGATATCCTTAAGTTGGCCTTCACCATTCCGAGATCAGCAAGGGGGCACATCGTGGACAACAAGTTGGGGCTAGAGATCATCGAAGTCGTGGAGCAGGCTGCCATTGCCGCCGCCCGCTGGATGGGCAAAGGGGACAACAAGACTGCGGATCAGGTGGCTGTAGAGGCCATGCGGGAGAAACTCAACCAGATCCCTATGCGCGGTCGCATCGTCATCGGGGAAGGAACCCGCGATGAGGCCCCCATGCTCTACATCGGCGAAGAGGTGGGCATCTGTACCCGCCCGGATGCTGAGCAGTTCTGCCGCGTGGAAGAGCTGGTGGAGATTGACATCGCTGTGGATCCCTGTGAGGGCACCAACCTAGTGGCCAAAGGCCAAAATGGCTCCATGGCCGTGCTGGCCATCTCTGAGAAAGGTGGCCTTCTCCATGCCCCCGACATCTACATGCAAAAGCTGGCGGCTCCGCCCCAGGCCAAGGGCAAGGTGCACATCGACTATCCCCCCGAGAAAAACCTCAAGATCATCGCCGAAAGCCTGGATCGGGAGATCTCCGATCTGACGGTGGTGGTCATGGATCGCAAGCGCCACCTCGATCTGATTCGCCAAATTCGAGAGGCGGGGGCACGGGTGAAGCTGATCACCGATGGCGACATCTCGGCGGCTCTCTCGGCGGGCTTCAACGGCACCGGCATTCATGCTCTGATGGGGATCGGAGCTGCTCCTGAGGGGGTGATCTCGGCAGCCGCTCTGCGGTGCTTGGGCGCCCACTTCCAGGGTCGGCTGATCTACGATCCCGAGGTGGTTCAGGCAGGCACCTACTTGCCACCCGTGGAGGAAACGCGACGGGAACTCAAAGAAAAAGGCATCGAGGATCCCGACAAGGTGTGGGAGTGTGAAGAGCTGGCCAGTGGCAAGGAAGTGCTCTTTGCTGCCACCGGGATCACCGATGGCGACTTGATGCGCGGGGTGCGCTTCTTCGGGGGCGGGGCCCGCACCGAGACCTTGGTGATCTCCAGCCAATCCCGCACGGTGCGCTTTGTGGATACCATCCACATGAAAGATGGCCAGCAGCCCCGCGGACTGCAGCTGCGCTAAGGGATCCCTATCTAACACCCTCGCAGATCGGGGCGGCTTTCCCCTGGTGGAGGTCGCCCTTGCCTTTTTGGGAAAGTTACGAAATCTATCAAGCCCCAACCCGTGAAAACGTAATAACTCTTCAGCAAAATCCGGCAAAACCGGTTCGATACTGGTCTTAGGGTTTAGGTAGGCTGAGAAAAGTTACCTAAGCTTGCTGGAACCGAGTCAAGGGATCCCCTCGTATCGGTCACAGAATATTTGCTTTTGTTCAGAGTTTTTGTTTTTAATAACTTTTGCTGTTGCTGTACAGACGACGGAGAGGCATGTTTATCGCGGTTGTCGGTCTTAGCCATCGCACAGCTCCTGTGGAGATTCGGGAGCGCCTCAGCATCGCGGAGGCGGAGGTGGGAGAGACGATCCAGCAGCTTCGCGCCCACCCCCACATTGAGGAGGCTGCGATCCTCAGCACCTGTAACCGGCTGGAGGTCTACATCGTCACCTCAGAAATGGAGAGTGGTGTCCGGCAGACGATGCAGTTCTTGGCTGAGCTGAAAGGGATCCCCTTGCCCCAACTGCGTCCGCACCTGTTTACCCTTCTTTACCAGGATGCGGTAACCCACCTGATGCGGGTGGCTGCCGGGCTAGATAGCTTGGTGCTGGGAGAAGGGCAGATCCTCTCGCAGGTGAAAAAAGCCCAGCAACTGGGCCAAGCCTGCAACGGCATGGATCGCATCCTCAATCGCCTCTTTAAGGCGGCCATTACCGCCGGCAAACGCGTCCGTACCGAAACGGAGATCGGCACCGGCGCCATGTCCATCAGCTCGGCAGCGGTGGAGTTGGCTCTGCAAGAGCAGGGATCCCTCTCTCAGGGCAAAGTTACCGTGGTGGGGGCGGGGAGAATGGCCCGTCTGCTGGTGCAGCACCTGTTGGCCAAGGGGGCAGTCGATATCACGGTGGTCAACCGCTCCCTGGAGCGGGCCGAAGCCCTGGCCAAGCAATTCGAGCAGCCGATCCAGGTGCTGCCTTGGGAGTCGCTGCTGAACAGTGTGGCCGAGTCCAACTTGGTCTTCACCAGCACCGGTGCCACCCAGCCGATCCTCACCTACCAGCAACTGGCAGGGGTGCTGCAGCCGGATCAGCCGCTGTTGTTGGTGGATATCTCTGTGCCCCGCAACATCGATCCCGATGTGGAAAAGCTGAAGGGGGTACAGGTGTTCAATGTGGATCACCTCTCCCGCATCGTGGAAGAAAACCGCGCCCAACGGCAAAAGCTGGCTCTGGCTGCCGAAGCCCTGGTGGAAGAAGAGGTGGATCAATTCATGGAGTGGTGGCGTTCTCTGGAGACGGTGCCCACCATTTCCAGCCTGCGCCACAAGGTGGAGTCCATCCGCGAGCAGGAGATGGAAAAAGCTCTCTCCCGCCTGGGCAAGGACTTTGCCGAGAAGCACCTGGAGGTGATCGACGCCTTGACCCGCGGCATCGTCAACAAGATCCTGCACGACCCGATGGTGCAACTGCGGGCCAAACGGGATATTGAGGCGCGGCGGGCAGCCATGCGGATCTTGCAGGAACTGTTCAACCTGGATCCGGTGGTGTTTCAAGCCCAGCAGGAGCGCTAGGGATCCCTTGGCGAAGAGCGCATGACTTGAAGAATTGTAACAGCTCTCCCATCTGGGGTGGAGGGCACCCCTTAGGATACAAAGCGTAAGCCACAGGATCTGGGATTATGTTCGGACAATACGAAGTTTTTGTGCAGTTGGCCCTGCTGGCCTTGATTGTCTTGGCAGGCCCGGCGGTCATCCTGCTGCTCTATCTGCGCGGCGCCGATATGTAGGGGATCCCTCTGGATATTGAGGCAGTCGGGATAACCCTTTGGGAGTGCTGGGGCTAAGCCCAAAGCCAGGAGTGTTTAGCAACGTAACGCTCCTTTGCGTTAGAGTTGTAAAGAAATCCCTAGGGCACTCCTGCTTGTAGGGCGACATCCTGCTGGTCTAATATGTCACTCCCCATCCGCAACGTTGCCATCATTGCCCACGTCGACCACGGCAAAACCACCCTCGTGGATGCCCTGTTGCGCCAGGCGGGCATCTTTCGGGAGGGGGAAGACATTCCCACCTGTGTGATGGACTCCAACACGCTGGAGCGGGAGCGGGGCATTACCATCTTGGCCAAAAACACAGCCGTCCGCTACGGCGAAACCTTGATCAACATCGTCGACACCCCTGGCCACGCCGATTTCGGGGGCGAGGTGGAGCGGGTGCTGGGGATGGTGGAGGGCTGCTTGTTGATCGTGGATGCCAACGAAGGCCCGATGCCGCAAACCCGCTTTGTGCTGCGCAAAGCCTTGGAGAAGGGCCTGCGCCCAATTGTGGTGGTCAACAAGATTGATCGGCCTCGCGCCGAGCCCTACAAAGCCGTCGACAAGGTGCTGGATTTGTTCTTGGAGCTGGGGGCAGACGAAGACCAGTGCGACTTCCCCTATCTATTTGCCTCTGGGTTGCGCGGCTTTGCCCTGGAAGAAGCCCATCTCAAAGACTTTCTGGAAGGGAAGTACAGCGGATCCCTGGATATGAAGCCTCTTTTCGAGGCCATTCTCAAGCATGTCCCACCTCCCATTGGGGATCCCGGCAAGCCGCTGCAACTGCAGGTCACCACGCTGGAGTATTCGGAATACCTGGGCCGGATTGTGATCGGCAAGATCCACAACGGCACCATCCGCCTGGGGGATCCATTGGCAGTGGTGAAAGAGGATGGATCCATCGCCAAGGGCAAAGTAACCAAGCTGTTCGGCTTTCAGGGGCTGCAGCGCATCGAGCTGACGGAAGCCACCGCCGGCCACATTGTCGCCGTGGCGGGGTTTGCCGAGGCCAACATTGGCCACACCCTCACCTCTCCCGAGAATCCCCAGGCTCTGCCGCTCATCAAAGTGGACGAGCCCACATTGCAGGTGATGATCTGCGTCAACGACTCCCCCTTCGCCGGGCAAGAGGGTACTTTTGTAACTTCGCGGCAACTGCGGGAGCGCCTGATGCGGGAGCTGGAAACCAACGTGGCGCTGCGGGTGGAAGAAACCGATTCGCCGGATCGCTTTTTGGTGTCGGGGCGGGGCGAGCTGCACCTGGGCATCTTGCTGGAAACCATGCGGCGGGAAGGCTATGAGTTTCAGGTGGGGCAACCGAAGGTAATTTTCCGCGAGGTCAACGGCCAGCCCTATGAGCCCTATGAGTGTTTGGTGCTGGATGTGCCGGAAGCGACGGTGGGGGCCTGCATCGAGCGGCTGGGGCAACGGCGGGGAGAAATGCAGAACATGATGGTGGGATCCGATGGTCGGGCTCAGCTGGAGTTTGTCATTCCGGCGCGAGGGCTGATCGGCTTTCGAGGGGAGTTTATCCGCATCACCCGCGGCGAGGGGATCATGAGCCACAGCTTTTTGGAATACCGTCCCCTGACTTCTGAGATGGAAATGCGCCGCAACGGGGTGCTGATTGCTTTTGAAGAAGGGGTGGCCACTACCTATGCCCTCAAGAATGCGGAAGATCGAGGTGTATTCTTTATTACGCCAGGTACCCGCGTTTACAAGGGCATGATCGTGGGCGAGCACAACCGTCCCCAAGACTTGGAGCTGAACGTCTGCAAGACCAAGCAACTGACCAACCACCGGGCTGCGGGCGGGGAGGAGCTGGTGCACTTGCAAGCGCCGGTGGAGATGACCCTGGAGCGGGCTTTGGAATACATCGGCGAGGATGAGCTGGTGGAGATCACGCCCCAGTCGGTGCGCCTGCGCAAGGCACAGTTAACGCCCTCTCGCCGCTAGTTTTCTCAGCCAACTGGAAGAGAGCATGACTCTAGTCAATAAT
>NZ_JANSHV010000103.1:0-20800 GCF_047461775.1 Synechococcus sp. R6-5 | reverse complement strand
TACAGATACCCCCACATGGTGTATGATGAGAGTAGTTGCACAAAACGG
Source organism: Synechococcus sp. R6-5 (assembly GCF_047461775.1). Classification (NCBI taxonomy): domain Bacteria; kingdom Bacillati; phylum Cyanobacteriota; class Cyanophyceae; order Synechococcales; family Synechococcaceae; genus Synechococcus; species Synechococcus sp. R6-5. The sequence goes on along the minus strand of NZ_JANSHV010000103.1, from coordinate 20,752 downwards.
CTTTGCCGGAATCTGGTGCAGCTACGCGGTGGGACATCCCGTGTCTGCTCGCAGAGGGTTCTTGCGTAGGCTCCCCGATGAAGCGAGAAGCCCACACTGTACCCGTAGGGTCAGTGATGGGAGTATGTCACGCCCAGAGCATCAACCGCAGCTCATAGGGATCGTGCATATCGGGGTGAAAGGGCAGCAAGCGGATGGCTAACCCTTGCAAGCCGCTGGCCTCATAGCAAATCTGGCCGGAAAAGATGGCCCGATCCTCCAGCGTCTCCACATAGCGCAGGGAGATTGCCTGTCCTTTCTGAATCTGGCCATCATCCTTGACCGGCCCCTGATAAGCTTGCACAATCACATCCTGAGGTTGCAGGGATCCCAGCCGCACTTCCACCGTCACGGTGAGGGGATCCCTGGCCATCACCACTTGGTCATCCTGTGCCAAGGCAAGGCCGGCAGCGGCAGCTTTCTTCGGGGTTTCGATCTGGACGTTGAGAACCTGGATGTTGTACCAATGCTCCTGCAGGTGGTTTTGCCAACGAACGAACTGGCGGGCCGACTCGAAGTGGTCACGGCGCATGCGGTCGAAGTAGTTGCTGAGAGGAATGTAGGCTCGCTGGACGTACTCCAACACCATGCGCTGCGTGCTGAACTGGGGGCAATTGAGGCGAATCGCCTGCTTCATGCGCTGGATCCACTGATGGGGTAGGCCATCGCTGCCGCGCTGGTAGAAGAGAGGGGCAACCTCTTGTTCCAGCAGGTCGTAGAGGGCATTCGACTCCACCTCATCTTGATAGGCGCGATCCTCATACTCCTCACCGCGGCCAATGGGCCAGCCGGTCTGGTAATAGTCAGCCTCGTCCCACCAGCCGTCCAAAATACTGAGGTTCTGTCCACCGTTGGCTGCCGCCTTCATGCCACTGGTGCCGCTGGCCTCCCGGGGGCGCAAGGGGTTGTTCAGCCACACATCCACCCCGGCCACCATCAAGCTGGTGACATACATGTCGTAGTCCTCAATGAAAACCAAGCGCTGGCGAAACTCCGGCTGCCGCGACACCTGCACGATCTGGCGGATCAGCTCTTTGCCGGGTATGTCGCGGGGGTGGGCCTTGCCGGCAAAGATAAACTGCATCGGGTACTGAGGATGGTTGAGCAAAGCCTTGAGCCGTTCCAGGTTGTGGAACAAAAGGGTGGCCCGCTTGTAGGTGGCAAAGCGGCGGGCAAACCCAATGGTAAGCACCTCCGGGTTGAGGGCCTCAGAGGCCCGTTGGATCTCAGCCGCTGAGGCAGCCCGTTTCTGGAGCTGTTCCATCAAGCGCTCGCGGGTAAAGTTAATCAGGCGGGAGCGGCTGCGCTCGTGGGCCCGCCACAATTCCCCATCCGGAATCCGATCCACCTTTTGCCAGAGGGGATCCGAAGGAGGAGCCTCTGCCCAATCCGGCCCCAGGTAGCGGTCGTAGAGGGCTTGGTTCTCCTCCCCCACCCAGGTGCGGACATGTACCCCGTTGGTGATGGAAGTAATCGGCACTTCTTCCAGCGGGATCCCAGGCCACAGCCGGCTGAACATCTTGCGGGAAACCGCCCCATGCAGCTTGCTCACACCGTTCACAAAAGAGGCCATGTTGATGGCCAGCACTGCCATGCTGAAGGGAGATTGGAAGTCGCCAGTATTTTCCCGTCCCAAAGCCAAAAAGCGCTCCCGGCTCAGGCCCATCTGGCTGTAGTAGAAGCCGAGGTAGTAATCGATCTTGTCGGGCGGGAATAGGTCGATCCCGGCGGGCACCGACGTGTGGGTGGTAAACATCTGGCTGGACTTGGCCACCTGCCAGGCCTCTTCAAAGCTCAGCCCCTGCTCCACCATCAACAGGCGAATCCGCTCTACTGCCAAAAAGGCCGAGTGCCCTTCGTTCATGTGGTAGACGGTGGGATGGATCCCAAGGGCGCGCAAAGCCCGCACGCCGCCGATCCCCAGCATGATCTCCTGGTGGATGCGCAGATCTTGGTCGCCGCCGTACAGCTCATCGGTGATGTCTTGGTCGTACTGGCTGTTGGGCTCGATGTTGGTGTCCAGAAGATACAGGGGCACCCTCCCCACCGTCACCTTCCAAATGCGGGCGAACACCTTGCGGTTGGGATAATCCACCTCAATGCGAATTTCGCGGCCCTCCGCATCTCTCTGCAGCTCCAGGGGCATGTTAAAGAAATCGTTAACTGGGTAGCGTTCCTGCTGCCAGCCGTCGGGGTTGAGGTACTGGCGGAAATACCCCTTTTGGTAGAGCAAGCCCACACCCACCAGGGGCAAGCCCAGGTCGCTGGCCGCCTTGAGGTGATCCCCGGCCAAAACCCCCAAGCCGCCTGAGTAGAGGGGTAGACAATCCGCCAAACCAAACTCTGCCGAAAAATAGGCGTAGCACTCTCCTTCCACCGCTTGGGCCGAACGATACTTGCGATACCAAGTGTCCTCCTGCAGGTAGCTCTGCAGTTGTTGGCTGGCCCGTTCCAACTGGGCCAAAAAGCCGGGATCCTCCGCCAACTCATCCAGCCGTTCCTGCCGGATCCGACCCAGAAGAGCCACCGGGTTGTGGGCACAGGCATCCCACAGATCGGGATCCATGCGCCGGAATAGGCTGCGGGTTTCTACGTTCCAACTAAAATGCAGGTTGTAAGCCAACAAGCGCAGACTTTCCAGCGGAGTAGGCAGGTAGGGAGTGACCTTAAACGTGCGTAGCGGCTTCATAAAGACTGGGAGGAGCGTTGTTTCCACTGTCAGGCTACCTTGCCCTCAGCCTGAGGGCGTGGCTTTTTAACTTGAATGTCGATTTGTAATCCAGTGGATGCCGAGCTGTAATCCAACGGCTGCTCGAACTCCCTCAGGGCTTTGTTTAGGATGGATCCGACTGCGCCCCTGGCCGATACGATCGCTGCCATTGCCACTGCGGTGGTGCCTGAACAGGGCAGCGTGGGGATTGTGCGCCTTTCCGGTTCACGATCCCTTTCCATTGTCCAAGCCATCTTCACCCCTGCCCGCCGCAACGCAGTCTGGGAGAGCCATCGGCTCCTCTACGGCTGGATCCACGATGAGAAAGGCCAAATTCTAGACGAAGCGCTGGCCGTTTGGATGCAAGCCCCCCGCTCCTACACCCGCGAAGATGTGGCAGAGCTGCATTGCCACGGTGGCATCATGGTGGTTCAGGCCACGTTGCAACAATGCCTGCGGCAGGGGGCGCGGTTGGCCCAGCCGGGGGAGTTTAGCCTGCGCGCTTTTCTGAATGGCCGCATTGACCTCACCCAGGCCGAGAGTGTGGCCGATCTGGTGGCGGCCCGCTCCCCTCAGGCGGCCCGGATGGCCCTAGCAGGCTTGCAGGGTAAGTTAGGGGGATCCATTCGCGCCCTGCGCCAGGAGCTGCTGGGTTTGTTGGCAGAAATTGAGGCTCGCCTCGACTTTGAAGAGGATCTGCCCCCCTTGGATGTTGCTGCTTGGCAGGCCCGGCTCCAAGCTATTCAAGCCCAGATGCAAGCCCTGCTGGCCACGGCAGAACGGGGACAACTGCTGCGCACCGGGGTGAAGGTGGCCATTGTCGGGAGGCCCAATGTGGGCAAGTCCAGCCTGCTCAATGCTTGGTCAGGACAGGATCGCGCCATCGTCACCGATCTGCCCGGCACCACCCGCGACGTGGTGGAATCCCACCTGGTGGTAAAAGGGATCCCCGTCCAGCTCCTGGACACTGCCGGCATCCGCGCCACCGAAGATCCGGTGGAACGGCTGGGGGTGGAGCGCTCCCAACGCCTAGCTCAGGCTGCCGATGTGCTGGTGCTGGTCATCGACGCCCAAGCGGGCTGGACGGCTGCCGACGCCGCCATCTACGAGTCGATCCGCCATCGCCCCCTCATCCTGGTGATCAACAAAACCGACCTCGCCCCGCCAGAGGGGATCCCTCTCCCCCCCGAGATTGCCCACCGCGTCCCCACGGTTGCCGCCCAAGGGAAAGGGATCCCGGAGCTGGAAGAAGCCCTGGAGCAGCTTGTCACCCAGGGACGTCCCCAGCCCAATCTGGAGATAAGCCTGAACCAGCGGCAGGCCGCTGCCCTCCAACAAGCCCAAGCCAGCCTGGAACAGGTGGGGCAGGCCATCCAAGCTCAGCTCCCCCTGGACTTTTGGAGCATCGACCTACGGGGCGCCCTGCATGCCCTTGGCCAGATCACTGGCGAGGAGATCTCGGAATCAGTGCTGGATCAGATTTTCAGCCGCTTCTGCATCGGTAAGTAACTCTATAGACTCCTCCTAACTCATACTCATTCTGAGTTTGTGTTACCATGGGCTCAGTTGGGAAGCCGAAGCGGATCCCCGATAATGGAAACACAATTAGGAGATTAGGCATGGTTACCGCCGAGAAAACCCGTCTCTACCCCACCCGGATCGACTTGCCGGCAGAGGCTCGCGCGCAACTGGTGGAGCTGCTCAACCAGTCCTTGGCAGACACGTTGGATCTGAAGACGCAGGTGAAACAGGCCCACTGGAACGTTAAAGGCATGCACTTCATCGCCTTGCACGAGATGTTCGACACTTTTGCCAGCACCCTGGAAAACTACGTGGACATGCTGGCGGAACGGGTTACGGCGCTGGGGGGCATCGCCCGCGGCACGGCTCGCATCATTGCCCAAACCTCCACCTTGCCGGAGTACGATCTGGCCGCTGAAGAGGGTCGGGATCACCTGCAGGCTTTGGCAGCCCGTTACGCTCAATATGCAGCTTCCGTCCGCCGCAACATTGACCGCACCACCGAACTGGGGGATGCCGACACAGCAGACCTGTTCACCGAGATCTCGCGCCAGATTGACAAAGATCTTTGGTTTATCGAGGCTCACCTGCAGGCGTGACGCCAGCGAGGCCAGTCACAGGCAAGTGGATCAAGCAAAATGGGCGTTAACGTTCCCCTCCTGTATTTGGTGGCTCTGGCCAGTATCCTCGGCGTGGCGGGCTTCTTTGTCCTGCGGGAGGTGCTGCGGGTACGGGCCCAGGAAAAGGTCATCCGTGAGCTGCAGCCCCGCCTGAGCAAAGGCAAGGGATCCCCGCAGGAGCACTACGAGTTGGGCAGCGTCTATCTGCAAAAGGGCCTCTACGACCAGGCGGTTGCCCAGCTCAAAAAAGCCCTAGAAGTGGCCGGGGAGAACATTCCCCCCGTCTGCAACGCCCTCGGTTTTGCCTACTTCAGCCAGGGGCAGTATGACTTGGCCATCCGCTACTACAAGGATGCCGTGGCTGCGGATCCCGGTTATGTAACTGCTTGGAACAATCTGGCCCATGCCTATGAGAAGAAAAATCTCTATGGCCCAAGCTTGGAAGCTTACGAAACTGCCCTGAAGTTGGATCCCCGAAATGCCATTGCTAAGCGGCGCTCGGAGTCTCTGCGCAAACGGTTGCAGCCCAGCCCCTGAGGATCCCATCTGCAATTTCATCCGCAGAAATACTCTTGACCGCAGCACAGTTGTCCATAGGAGTTGGCTCTAAAGACTCCATCCTGCCTGTGCAGGCACTTCCTTATCCTCTCAAAAGAAGATTGATAATACTGAAATCTTGAGTGCAAATGTAAGATCCGGTATCGTGTTGCCTGGGCTGGTATTATGTCTTAAATAAAACGAGAGGCCATTTCATGGATTCGCAATCGGTAGCACCTGTGGTTTTGGTGATCCTGGATGGCTGGGGTTATCGGGATGCTCTCGATGGCAACGCGGTGCTGGCTGCGGAAACCCCTGTCCTGGATAGCCTTTGGGCTGCCTATCCCCACACCCTGCTGCAAGCTTCGGGTCGGGCCGTGGGCCTGCCAGCAGGACAGATGGGCAACTCTGAAGTCGGGCACCTGACCTTGGGGGCAGGGCGGGTGGTGCCGCAGGAATTGGTGCGCATCAGCGACGCGATAGAGACAGGATCCCTCTTCCAGGATCCCTTGTTGATGCAAGTTTGTCGCCAGCTCAGAGAGCGAGGGGGCCGTTTTCACTTCGTTGGCCTTTGCTCCGAGGGGGGGGTTCACTCCCACATCGACCATCTCTATGGGTTGCTCAAGCTGGCGGCCCAGGCTGAGATTCCGGCCTATGTCCACGCCATCACCGATGGCCGCGACACCTTGCCCCGCGATGGTGCCAGGGTTCTGGCCGCCCTGGAAAAAGAGCTGCAATGGCTGGGCAATGGCGTCATCGCCACCCTGAGCGGACGCTACTACGCCATGGATCGGGATCGCCGTTGGGAGCGCACCCAAAAGGCCTACGAGATCATGACCCAAGACGGCCCTGGCCGTGGACAAAGCGCCGCGGAGGTGATGGAAGCTTTCTATGCCCAGGATCTCACAGACGAGTTCATCCCGCCCACCCGCCTGGCTCCGGGGGCTGTGCAGCCGGGAGATGCGGTGCTTTTCTTCAACTTCCGCCCAGATCGCGCCCGCCAACTTACCCAAGCCTTTGTCTGCCCAGACTTTTCGGGTTTTCAACGCCCCTTGCTGCCGGCTCTCACCTTCATCACCATGACTCAGTACGAGGCGGATCTGCCGGTGCAGGTGCTGTTCAAGCCCCAGAACCTGAATCACCTGCTGGGCCAAGTGGTGAGCGAGGCCGGCCTCAAGCAATTGCGCATTGCCGAGACGGAAAAATACGCCCATGTCACCTACTTCTTCAACGGCGGCATCGAGCAGCCCTTCCCCGGCGAAGATCGCATCCTGGTGCAAAGCCCGCTGGTGACCACCTACGACCAGGCGCCGGAGATGTCGGCAGTGGAAGTGACCGACAAGGCGATAGAGGCCATCGCCCGCCGCGAATACAGCCTGGTGGTGCTCAACTATGCCAACCCCGACATGGTAGGTCACACTGGCAACTACGAAGCCACCATCCGCGCCCTGGAAACGGTGGATCGCTGTTTGGGCCGGCTGCTGGCGGCAGTGGTAGATGCGGGAGGCACTACTTTGATCCTGGCGGATCATGGCAATGCAGAGCTGATGTGGGATGAGAACGGCAACCCCTGGACGGCCCACACCACCAACCCCGTTCCCTGCATTCTGGTGGAGGGGGAAAGGCGTAAAATCCCCGGCTGTGGCGGCGATGTCAAGTTGCGCTCCAACGGCACTTTGGCTGATGTGGCCCCCACCCTGCTGGAGATCTTGGGCCTGCCTCAGCCCCCCGAAATGACAGGACGCTCGCTTTTGCAGCCGGCAGAATATACCATTCTCCAGCGGCAACCCAGTCCTGTGGGGCGGTAGGTGCCAGGGATCCCTTACTCCGTCACTGGGATCCCTTCTTGGGCCAGCCATGCTGTTAGCTCTCCCCAGTTGCGATAGACAGCCAGAACCCGTGAGCGATCGGGGTGATAGGGGGCAGCCAAGCGCTCCAACTGCAAAAAGCGGGCCTGGGGAGGGATCACCGCCGCTTCGGGATCGGGGGGAGTGGGTCGGCGCAAGGAGCTGCTGTAGCCGCGGTAGATCAGCACCAGATCAGACTCTCCCTCGCTTTCCACCTCCACCCGCAGCACCTCTTGCGGGTGGTCTTGGCTATAGCGCTCCAAGGCCAAGGGCCAAGGCAGGGCCCTCATGCTTCCAGTTCCCCCTTATCAGTTCCAGGCCGCAGCCGCCAGACAAAGTAGAGGCTGTAGAGCAGGTAGGCCACCAGCCCCCAGGCCCCCACGCTCCCCAGCAGCTCCGGCGATACATTGGGATGGAAGATCTCCCGAAACCCCAGCGGTGGCCCAAACCAAGCCCGGCACTCCTCTGGCAGAGAAGTGCGGAAAGCACAGGGCACAAAGGCCCCCGAAAAGAGGATCCCGGCCCCCATATAACCAGTCAGGCCCCACCGCCAGAGCAAAAAGGCTCGCGCCGCCCAGGTTCTCGACTGCTCGAGAGCAGCACTCCAGTCCCGCCAAAACCAAAGACAAACCAAGATCAACAGCCGCGCCATTGCTCCACTGAGAAAGCTGACGGGCAGGCCCCCAATCATCAGGTACACCGTCACCGCCAAGAGGCTCGATACCCGCCAATAAACGATCAATAGCTGAATCAAGGGCCGCAACCCCACCGCAAAAGCCCAAATCAGCAGCAGCAATGGCATCACCACCGTCAGCGCCACTGCCAAGCGGTAGTCCAGCCAGATTGCATCCACCAGCCAACTCTGGGGAGTCATCCTCACCCTCTGCCACTCCTGCCCCTTAGTATATGAAACCTGGGGGATCCAGGACGGGACACAGAGAGTTACGGAATGTTAACGCCTGCTGACCATCCCCAGCAAAACTTTACACCAGACAGCTTTCAGAAAGTTTTCCATTTTGCCGCTACCGATCCCCGAAAGTGGTAGATTCTTAGCTAGCTCCTCAGAGGAGTATCCCTGTCGTTCGGAAGGCCAGCTGCCTGTCTGAGCGACCAGCGGAGTCTCCTTCAGACCTTGGCCCAACTTAATCTCATTAAGTATTGTTACTTAATCGTGTTATCTTGGGTTAAGGTCAAACCTTGAGAGGCATGACCTCGAAACCATGGCCCGTTCTTCCAGACTCCTCTCTCACAGTTCTACCCGTTGGAAGGCGACCCAGTGGAAGCCCAGACCACTGCCTCCCTTGGAGAATGCACCTCCTTCTCCGAAGCGGGAGGAAGAGACAGGGGATCCAGTTGCGTCAGAGCCACCCCTTGCCCTGGGGAAGCCCGATTTGGCGAGGAAGGTGAAGGGTGGAGCTAGGGGGGCAGCAGTTGCTGGCAGCGGGAGCTATGAAGCGCTGCAGCTGTGGCTGGTGCTGGTTACCTTGGGGGTAAGTCTGGCCATTGCCGTGGGAGTGGCCCTAGTTTACTCTCTGGGGGTAGCTGCCAACTACTTGCTGGGGGCGGTTGTTGGCGTGGTTTATCTGCGCATGCTGGGCCGCGGCGTAGCGGAGCTGGGCAAAAGCCGCAACCGTTTGGGGGTGACGCGTTTGGCTCTGTTTGTCGGGCTGATCGTTTTAGCCACTCAGGTGAAGTCTTTACAGATATTGCCCATTTTCCTGGGGTTCATGACCTACAAGGTCACCCTGCTCATTCATCTTGTCCAGACCTTGACCCGTTCATCTTCTTCTGTGTGATGCCCATGAACCTGTCCTTCTCCTCTCCTCCTCTTTTGGCAGAACTCGAGGTCGGCCATCACCTTTACTGGCACCTGGGCAAATTCACGGTTCACGGGCAGGTTTTGATCGCCAGCTGGATCGCCATTGCCCTGATCTTGACGGTGGTTATCTTGGGCACCCGTCAACTGCAGCGGGAGCCGGCTGGTCTGCAAAACTTTGTCGAGTATGCCCTGGAATTTGTGCAGAGCATTGCCCGTGCCCAGATTGGCGAGAAAAACTTCCGGCCCTGGGTACCCTATGTCGGCACCTTGTTCCTGTTCATCTTCGTCTCCAACTGGATGGGCAACCTCTTCCCCTGGAAGTTAATTCCCCTGCCGGAAGGGGAGTTGGCCTCCCCCACCAACGACATCAACACCACTGCCGGGTTGGCGCTGCTCACCAGCATCATGTATTTCGTGGCCGGCATCAGCAAGCGGGGGCTGTCTTACTTCAAAAAGTACATCGAGCCTACCCCGATTCTGCTGCCCATCAACGTTTTAGAAGATTTCACCAAGCCCCTTTCCCTGAGTTTCCGTCTATTCGGCAACATCCTGGCAGAAGAGCTGGTGATTGCGGTGTTGGTGTTGCTGGTGCCCTTGTTTATCCCCGTGCCGGTGATGGTTCTGTTCCTGTTTACGGGGGCGATTCAGGCTTTGATCTTCTCAACCCTCTCGGCAGCTTACATTGGAGAGGCGCTGGAAGGTCATGGAGGAGGGGATCACCACGATTGAGCCCGCTGTTTGGCCGATCACCTTGGCCTTTTCACGGAGGATCATCTCAAGTGGGCCAGCGCAAGGGATCCCTTCTTTTGGTAAGGTTTGTTGGGGCTGACAGATTGGTTCTGAAAGCCGCCGACAAGGGAGTGATTTGAGGCTGTAGTGTATCAGACCCGATCACCTCTGAAGCTCAAGAGACGTTGTTGTTGTGTCAATCACCAAGGAGCATCTCACTATGGATCCGTTAACCTCTGCTGCTTCTGTTCTGGCTGCTGCTCTGGCCATTGGTCTGGGATCCCTGGGCCCTGGGATCGGTCAAGGGAACGCTGCTGCTGCTGCGATGGAAGGGGTGGCCCGCCAACCTGAGGCGGAAGACAAGATCCGCGGCAACCTGCTGGTTAGCCTGGCCTTCATGGAAGCTCTGACCATCTACGGCTTGGTGGTGGCTTTGGTGCTTTTGTTTGCCAACCCCTTCGCCTAGTGTCCTACGGGGGCGGGCCGCAGCGATGGCTGAGGTGAACCACATCCGCCCCCCAACCCGGCCTGACGGTAGACCTAAGTTTCTGTTGGGGTCATAACACCCATGCTCTTCCAAACTCTATTGGCTGTTGAAGCGGCTGAAAAAGGTGGTCTTTTCGATCTGGATGCCACCCTGCCCCTGATTGCCATTCAGTTTTTGCTGTTGGTGGCAGTGCTCAACTCCCTCTTCTATGAGCCGGTTACGCGGGCTATCGACAGCCGCAGCGACTACATCCGCACCACTCAAGCGGAAGCCCAAGAGCGGTTGGACAAGGCGGTGTCGTTGACCCGACAGTATGAGTCTGAGATCAGCCAGGCCCGCTTGCAAGCCCAGCAGGTGATCGCTGAGGCAGAGGCTGCAGCTGCTCGCATTCGTTCCGAGAAACTGGCTGCTGTGCAGGCAGAGATCCAGCAGAAGCTGGAGGCGGCGCGGCTACAGGTCGAGCAAGAGAAGCAGGCAGCCCTCGAACAGCTGCAGCAGCAGGTGGATGCCATTGCCGCCCAGATTACCCAGAAACTGTTGGGCAGTGCTCGTTAGATCGCTGGTTGGAAGTACTTTTGGAGGAGCTTGCGATGCCTGTGTGGAGTTGGGTGGCCGGTTGGATCTTGGCTGTGGCCGAGACCACGGAGCTACTCCCAGAAGCCAAGGCAGGAGAGGGGGATCTCTTGGCCAAGATTCTCGAGAGCAACCTGATCAACATCGCGATCATTCTCACCTTGCTGTTTATCTTGGGTCGCAAAGTGGTGGGAGAAGCCCTGGCCAAGCGGCGGGAGGGGATCCTAGAAGAACTGCGGCAAGCGGAGCAGCGCAAACAGGAAGCCATCGAGAGGCTGGCGGAGGAGCAGCAAAAGCTGGCCCAGGCTCAGCAGGAGGCTGAACGTATCCGCAAGCAGGCGGAAGCCAACGCCGAAGCCCGTCGGCAAGAGTTGTTGGAGCAGGCGGAGCGGGAAGTGGAGCGGCTGCGGGCCAATGCCGAGAAAGAGTTGTCTAGCGAGCAGGAGCGGATTCTTCAAGAGTTGCGTCGGCAGATCGTTCGCCAAGCCTTGAGCAAGGTGGAGCAGGAGTTGCCGCAGCACCTCAACGAAGAGGTTCACCGCAGCTTGATCGAGAGAGGGATCCAAATGATTGCCCGCTAACTCTCAAGGAGGAGAAAGGTATGATCAGCAGCACAATGGCCGAGAAGGTGGTGGATCCCTATGCCGAGGCTCTCATTGCTCTTGGGTCAGGCCAGGGATTGCTGGACACTTTTGCCGCCGATATGTGCTTTATTGCCGAGGTTTTGCGGGCTACGCCGGAGCTGGGCCAGTTTCTCGCCAACCCGGTGATCAAGGCCGAGGCCAAAAAGAACCTGCTGCAGCAAGTATTTGCCGATCAGATCCACCCTCTGCTGCTGAATGCGCTGAAGTTGTTGACCGACCGCCGCCGTATCATGTTTCTCGGGGCCGTCTGCCGGCGCTTTTTGGATCTGCAGCGGAAGCTCCAGAACATCGTCCTGGCCGAAGTGACGACGGCGATACCCTTGACGGAAGCTCAGCAGCAGTCAATTCGCGAGCGGGTGATGGACTTCACGCGGGCCAGCGGCGTGGAGTTGCAAACTGCTCAGGATCCAGAGCTGCTGGGAGGGGTGGTCATCAAGATCGGATCCCAGGTGATCGACCTCAGCTTGCGTGGACAGTTGCGCCGGCTTGCCTTGCAGTTGGCCTAAGTTGGTTTTTGAGGATCCCTTCCCATTACTTGAGAGGACTGCTATGCCTACCATTCGCCCAGACGAGATTAGCACCATCATCAAACAGCAGATTGAGCAGTACAACCAGGAGATGCAGGTCTCCAATGTGGGGACAGTTCTGCAGGTGGGGGATGGCATTGCCCGCATCTACGGTTTGGATAAGGTGATGGCCAGCGAGCTGCTGGAATTTGAGGATGGCACCACCGGTATTGCCCTCAACCTGGAAGAAGACAACATCGGTGCCGTGCTGATCGGCTCCGGGCGGAATATCCAAGAGGGATCCACCGTCAAATCCACGGGCAAGATTGCCAGCATCCCGGTGGGGGAAGCCCTCTTGGGCCGCGTGGTGGATCCCCTGTGCAACCCCCTCGACGGCAAAGGCCCGATCCAGTGTACGGAGTCTCGCCTGATCGAATCTCCGGCACCTGGCATTGTCGATCGCCGCTCTGTGTACGAGCCCCTGCAAACCGGCATTACCGCCATCGATGCCCTGATCCCCATCGGGCGGGGGCAGCGGGAACTGATCATCGGCGACCGCCAAACCGGCAAGACCACCGTTGCTGTGGACACAATCCTGAACCAAAAAGGGCAGGATGTGATCTGCATTTACGTAGCCATTGGCCAGAAGCAGAGCACCATCGCCCAGGTGGTGGGCATCCTGACCGAGCGAGGGGCCATGGACTACAGCATTGTGGTGGCTGCCGGCGCCGATAGCCCGGCTCCGTTGCAGTGGCTGGCCCCCTATTGTGGTGCCACCATTGCCGAATACTTCATGTACCAGGGCAAACACACCCTGGTGGTCTATGACGATCTCTCCAAGCAGGCGGTGGCCTATCGGCAAATGTCACTGCTGCTGCGCCGTCCACCCGGTCGAGAAGCCTATCCTGGGGATGTGTTCTACCTGCACTCGCGGCTATTGGAGCGAGCCGCCAAGCTGAGCAGCCAACTGGGAGAGGGATCCATGACGGCACTGCCGATCGTGGAAACCCAGGCCAATGACGTGTCGGCCTACATTCCCACCAATGTTATCTCCATCACCGATGGGCAGATCTTCTTGGAATCGGATCTGTTCAACGCTGGCATCCGCCCGGCCATCAACGTCGGGATTTCCGTCAGCCGCGTCGGCTCGGCAGCTCAGACCAAGGCGATGAAAAAGGTGGCTGGCTCCATCAAGGTGGAACTGGCGCAATACCGCGATCTGGAGGCCTTTGCCCAATTTGCCTCTGACCTGGATGAGGCTACCCAAAAGCAGTTGGCCCGCGGCCAACGGCTGCAGGAGTTGCTGAAGCAGCCACAGTACTCTCCCCTGTCTCTGGATCAGCAGGTGGCCATTATCTATGCGGGGACGCGAGGCTATTTGGATGACATTCCGGTGGAGAAGGTCTCCAGCTTCAAACAGGGCCTTTTGGCTTACCTGGGCACCACCCATCCCAAGTATGGCGAGATCGTCCTCTCCACCAAGCAACTCACCGACGAGGCAGAAGAAATCTTGAAAACGGCCATCACAGAGTTCAAGCAGAGCTTCGTGGCCAAGGCAGCCTAGCCTGACGCGGATCCCTGTCAGCCACCGTTCGCGTTAGCAGGACGGAGTCCTTAAATAGAGGGAATAGGTTATGGCAAATCTCAAGCGTATCCGCGATCGCATCAAAGCGGTCAAAAACACCCGCAAAATCACCGAGGCCATGCGGCTGGTGGCAGCAGCCCGAGTGCGGCGCGCCCAAGAGCAAGTGATGGCCACCCGTCCCTTTGCCGACCGACTGGCCCAGGTTTTCTATCGGCTGCAAACTCGGCTGCGGCTGGAAGATGTCAACTTGCCTCTGCTGAAGCAGCGCCCCATCCAGACGGTGGGGCTGTTGGTGGTGGCCGGGGATCGGGGCTTGTGCGGAGCCTACAACGCCAACGTGATTAAGCGCACCGAGGAGCGGGTTCGCGAGCTGCAGGAGACAGGGCAGCAGGTGCAGCTTTACCTGGTGGGCCGCAAGGCGGTGCAGTATTTCCAGCGGCGCTCCGCTCCCATCGCCAAGACCTACGTGAATTTGTCGCAGATCCCCACGGCGGCTGAGGCTGCCCAGATTGGGGATCAGCTCCTCTCGGCCTTCTTGTCGGAGAAGGTGGACAAGGTAGAGCTGCTCTATACCCGCTTTGTCTCTTTGATCAGCTCCCGTCCGGTGGTGCAATCCCTGTTGCCCCTCGATCCGTCGCGGTTGGCCACTCAAGACGATGAAATTTTTCGTCTTTTGGTGCGGGGCGGAGAGTTTACTGTCGAGCGCAGCAAAGTCATCGCAGCGGTCTCGGCCCCACCTCAGGACATGATCTTTGAGCAGGATCCCGTGCAGATTTTGGATGCACTGCTGCCGCTGTACCTGAACAACCAGTTGCTACGGGCCTTGCAGGAGGCGGCGGCCAGCGAATTGGCAGCTCGCATGACGGCCATGAACAACGCCAGCGACAATGCCAGCGAGCTCATTCGCACGCTGGGTCTTGCCTACAACAAAGCTCGCCAGGCGGCTATTACCCAGGAGATCCTGGAGGTGGTGGCCGGAGCGGAGGCCTTGTAGGGTTCTCAAAGGAGATCCCCTGAGGAGCCGAGGTTGCGTTGCCGCGCCATCTGGGAGTTGAGCAGAACCACCGGCAAAATCCCCACCAAGACAATGGCCAAAGCCGGTGCCCCTGCCTCCGCGAGACGCTCATCGGCTGCCAAACGGTAGGTTTGCACCGCCAAGGTGTCGAAGTTGAAAGGCCGCAGCACCATCGTGGCCGGCAGCTCCTTCATCACATCCACAAATACCAGCAGCATAGCCCCCAAGAGGCCACCCCTCATCAAGGGCAAATGCACCTGCCACAGGGTGCCCAGGGATCCCTGTCCCAGGCTGCGGGCTGCCTCATCCAAACTGGGGGGAATGCGCAGCAGCGTGGCCTCGACGGTGGCCAAAGCCACGGCCAAAAACCGCACCAGGTAGCCGAACACCAAAGCCGTGAGGGTGCCACTGATCACCAGGCCAGGTGGCTGTTGCAGCACCACCTGCCGCAGGTAGCTCAGCAGTTGATCCAACCACCCTAGGGGAATCAGAACCCCCACCGCGATCACCACTCCCGGCAGCGCGTAGCCCAGAGAAGACAACTGCACCGCCAGCCGCAGGCCCCACGGGGATCCCGCCCGTCCTAGCCCCTGCATGCGCAGCCCGTACAGCACCACCACCGACACGGAAACGGCAATGACAGCCGTGATGGTGGATAGCCAAAAGCTGTTCTGGGCGTAGCTCCAAAAGCGGCGACCCAGCTCCCCCTGCCGCAGGGTCATATTGAGCAGAATCAAGGCCGGAACGACGAAGCCCAGCCCAATTGGGATCCCACAGGCTAGCCAAGCCCCCACCGCCCGGATCCCTTGTAGGCGGTAACGGGTTGGGGTGGGTTTGAACCCTTGGCGATAGTAGCGCGCCCGCCGGCGGGAGACCTGCTCCATCGTTATCAGCAGCAACACCAGCAGCAACAGCAGCGCCGAAAGCTGAGCCGCCGCCACCGGATTGCCCAGGGCCGTCCAGGTGCGGTAGATGCCGGTTGTAAAGGTATCTACCCCGAAATAGCTGACGGTGCCGAAATCGTTGAGGGTTTCCATCAAGGCCAGCAGACAGCCGGCCACGATCCCCGGTCGGGCCAGCGGCAAAGCCACCTTGAAAAAGCTGGCCCAAGGCCCATAACCCAGGGAGCGACTCACCTCCAAACAGGCTACCGACTGTTCCTGAAAGGCCAGCCGGGCCGAGAGGTAAACATAGGGATAGAGGGTGAGGATCAGCAGCAGGATCGCCCCCCACAACGAGCGAATGTTAAGGAACCAGTAGTCGCCGATCCCCCAACCTGTTACCCGCCGCAGCCAGATCTGGAAACCGCCGGTTACCTGCAAAAAATCGGTGTAGGCGTAGGCCAACACATAGGTGGGGGCCGCCAGGGGCAGCACCAACATCCACTCCAGCCAGGCCCGCCCCCAAAACTGACACATGGTCACCAGCCAGGCAGTGCCACTGCCCACCAGGATGACCCCCGCCGCCACCCCTGCCATCATCACCAGGCTATTGCGCACATAAAGCCCCAAGACCGTATCGGCCAGGTGCTCCCAAACCTGCCGCTCGTCCGCAAAAAGGCTGAGCAACACCGTAAGGACAGGAACGAGAATGAGACCGCTGAGGGTCAGAGTCAGAAGCGCCCAGCCGTTCAGAGGAAAGAAGCCACTTCCCGGCAGAGATTTGCTCAACAACTTCAACCTCATCTCTTTGTCCATCTCAACAGGCGGGAGCTACCTCTTGAGCAACTCCTGGGGAAGAAAAGGGGATCCTCCAGGGATCCCCAACCAAGTTTTCTCTCAAAACAAGCTCTTGGGCAGCTTAACGAAATAAACGATGTTCTCGTCTTGCTTGTTACCAAGGTAAGGCATAGTTTTTTCTTGAACCGCGCCCTTTTCCGAGACGATGCCAAAGTCGTCGTCGTTAACTATCGCTAGGGTAGTTGAGTTGAGAATGGCCAACCCCTCGGGCTTGTCGTGGGGATAATTGGGGATCGACATAATGTCAAATACTTCTTCTTTGTTTTCTGTGTTCAAGAGCAGATCCCGCTTTGGAACAGGAGCCTTTTCGGGAAGGTTTTCAATTGCCTTTGCCGGGCTATTGGTGTAGAAAGAAGTTAAAGAAAGCAGGAGCAAGAACAAGCCTGCTGTTCGCAGTTGTTTCATTTGGCAAACCTCCAGAAGCTTTTGAAAAAGAAAGACAGGACGCCTGAGCGGCCTCGAACGGAAGCAACGCCGTCCTAGAGTATCGACGCTTGGCCAAGAACCGTCAAGCTGCTTAACGTTCACGGCGTCAAGCAATGAAAGGCTGCACTCAGGGCCTGTCCTGGAGGCCTGATCTACTTCCAACCGGCCCGATCCATTACCTTTAGGGCATCAGGGGTGACGCGGCCAATGCTGGCGGCGTTGATCGTATCTTCCTTAAAGGTGCCAAAGCTGGCCACCAACGAGTCGATCTCAGCCCCGGGCAGTACCGGGTACTCATTGTTGCTCTGGGCAAAAATGGCCTGCGCCTCTGGCCCGGAGAGAAACTCCAAAAATTGGATGGCCGCGTCTTTGTTGGGAGCTGTTTTCAGAATGCCGGCCCCGCTGATGTTGACGTGGGTGCCACGATCCTGCTGGTTGGGGAAGAAGACGCCGATTTTCTCGGCTACGGCGCGCTCTTCTGGATTGTCGGATTTGATCAAACGCGGCAAATAGTAGGTGTTGGCCAGAGCCACATCTCCCACTCCGGCGGCCACGGCCTTGATCTGATCCGTGTCTCCCCCTTCCGGCGGACGAGCAAAATTGGCTACTAAACCCCGTGCCCATTGCTCTGTTTCCGGGATCCCGTGGGCCAAGATGATCGAAGCCGTCAAGGATTGGCTGTAAACGTTGCTGGAGGAGCGGGTGAGCACCTTGCCCCGCCATTTGGGGTTTGCCAAGTCCTCATAGGTGGACAACTCCTTGGGATCCACCTTGTCTTTGTTGTACATGATCACCCGCGCCCGCTTGGTGAGGCCAAACCAGTACCCCTCTGGATCCCGCAGAGACTCGGGAATATTTTTGGAGAGCGTCTCCGACTGGATGGGTTGAAACAGGCCCTCGTTCTGAGCCCGCCACAACCGGGCAACATCCACCGTCATGAAGATGTCGGCGGGGCTGTTGGATCCCTCGCTGCGGATGCGCTGGACGATCTCATCGGCGTTGCCCTGCACCCAATTCACGGTAATGCCCGTTTTCTGCTGGAAAAGTTCGTACAATTTCTCGTCTGTGCCGTAGTGCCGCGAGGTGTAGAGGTTCACTTCCCGATTGGCGCCATGGGCCGGACGCAGAAGAGACCCTGCTGCCAGAGCCGCAGAACCTAGCGTGGCTCCACTGACAAATTGCCGTCGCGATAAGCGCATACCCAACTCCTAAGTTCAAAAACATCTCAAGAGACACAGCTCCACCGGCCAAGCTGGCCATGCCTCTCTCTGAGAAAAAACCTGAAAGCTACGCCCAAAGGACAAAGGCGGTTCCCGCAAATCTCACTCTGTTGACCCTCATCTTAGGCCAGCTTTATTGAGACTTTTATTCAAGAACCTCGCCTTGGGGCAATGATAGAGGATCTCAAGTACCGGGTCAAGCTCTTAGAAGTTTTTCTCATCTCTCACCCTTTGGGATGGAACTGGCCAACTTCCCCCTGTTCTCGACAGCACTCGAGATGGCCGGCGACCCAGCCGATCTTGCCGATCTTGTTGAGCAATCGGTCTGTGGCCGGAGCCCCGCGGAGCAGTATTGACAACACCCGCAAAAGCTGGAAGGGCTTCGGGTATAACGGGAGCAGGGTAAATGACAGAGCTATGGTGAGCTCCCTTTCTGGACTACCTCAGGCGCAGGTGCAAGAGAATAGCAGGGATCCAGGTGTCTCTATCCTGGTCTGCGGCTACAACGATTTGGTGGAGCTCACTCTCCAAGCCCTAGAAGCTTTTGGACATCGCGCTGTAGTAGTTGCTCCCGATCTGCCCCCTCATTTGGAAGAGCAGTGGCAATACCTACAGGCGGATCCCCGCCAGCCGGGGGTGTTGCAGCGGGCTGGGATCGAGCGGATTAGGGTGGCGCTGCTCCTGGAGGACAGCGACCAAGCCAATTTCGAGCTGGCTTTGCTGATTCGAGATCTCAATCCACAGGTGCGTGTCGTCTCCCGTCTGTTCAACCACAGCCTTGCCCGCTATCTCGACTCGGCTTTGCCGCAGCATTTTTCCCTATCGGTGGCGGCTTTGGCTGCCCCGGCTTTTGCCCTTAAGGCTGTTTCCGACGAATTTGTTGGCTACTTTGAGCTGCCCCAGCTGGAAGCCCAGCCGGCCACGCTTCCGCCAGAGCTGGCAGATCCGGCTTACTTTGTCTCAGACCGAGAGACCACCCTCTGGAACGTGGTAGAGCTGACCATCGGATACAACTCCCGCCTGCTGCATATGCCCCTCTCGGAGCTGGAGGAAACTTTTGGGGCGCGGGTGCTGTTTCATTACCCGGTGGATGGGCTTTCTAACTTTTCCAAACAGCGAGTTTTCGACGACTTTGACCACGAGGCAGAGCTGCTGGAGGGGGATCGCGTTTTGGTCATTTGCGATCCCAGAGCCTACCTGCAACTGTTGGAACGCAATGGGCGACGGGGCTCCTCACGGGCACAGCGCTGGGCCAGCGGCCAGATGCAGGACAAGCGACAACAACGGCAAGGCAGGTCGTTGGGGCGGGGATCCCTTGGGTCTTGGCTGCGCAGAGGAGTGCAGGGACTCCTACAGGTCAAGCCCATCGTGCGCACCCTCACCTTCACCTTGGGGGCCATGCTGGTGCTGGGGGTGATCAACTTCAGGATGATCGGCAAACCCCTCATCGATGGGCTTTTGCTGACGATCGTGGTGCTGACAGGGGGCTACGGGGATATCGAGGCTTTTCAACAGCCGGAAACACCGCTGGGGGTGAAGGTGCTGGCGGTGATGATGACCTTGGTGGGGGCTGCCCTGGTGGGGTTGATTTACGGCTTGGTGACCGACAAATTGGTGAGCAGTCGCTTTGGCTTGGGTCGGGCTGCCCGTATGCCCAAAGAGGATCATGTGGTGATCGCAGGGTTGGGGCGGCTGAGCTATTTGGTGCTGCAGTTGTTGCGGCAGATGGGCTACGAGGTGGTGGTGGTGGATCCCAATAGCGAGAACCCTCTCTTGGAGGCAGCGGAACGGGAGGGAGCGGTGGTGGTTCGTGGGGATTATGCCCTGGCAAGCACGCTGCAGCAGGCTCGCATTCAAGGCAGCCGCTGCCTGATCTGCACCACCCCTGACGATCTCACCAACCTGGAGACGGCCCTGACGGCCCACAGCCTGCAGCCGGGGATCCGCACCATTTTGCGGGTTACCGATCCCGAATTGGCGGCTCGCATGCAGCGCCACATGCAGACCCTGGGGATCAGCTACAGCGCTACCGGGCTGGGGGCACGGGCTTTTGCCACCGCAGCACTGGTGGGATCCGTCTACGGCACCCTGGCTTGGCAGGGGGAAACTCTGCTGGTGACGCTGCTGGAGGTCTCGGCCGATTGCCACTACCTGGGGCTATCCTTGCGCCAACTGGCCCAGGACTATGACCTGGTGATCTTGCTGCATCGCTCCCGACCGGGGAAACCCTGTGTTTTTCCCAAGATCTGGCAAAAAGAGGGCAAGACCCTGTTGAAAGAAGGCGATCAACTCTATGTGATGGGAACGGTGGAATCCCTGATTCGCTTAACCCAAGGACGGCCTCTTCCCCCAGAGCTGTATCAGGTGCGCCTCCTAGAGTATCGCAACCCCTATTTTGAAGAGGAGATCCTCTCGGCTTTATCGTTCTACGCACGCCTGCCCAAAACGGCCCTGAAACCCCTATTGGGCTGTCTGCCGGCGGTGGTGAGCCCACCCCTTCCCCGCGACAAGGCAATCAAGTTAGCCCGCCAACTGCGCAAGATGAGCACTGAAGTGCAGGTGTTTGCCCAGGCGCAGCCTGCCCATTGGATCCCTGCAGCCATGAACGAAAACAGCGAGAGTAATCTGAATTGATTTGGACACTGTTCTGTTTATTGGTCTATTCTGCACTCCGTAGTCCAAAACATCTCGTTATGGGCAGTTGGACATTCAGCTAGAAATCGCAGGAGCCCCGC
>NZ_JANSHV010000102.1:0-5006 GCF_047461775.1 Synechococcus sp. R6-5 | reverse complement strand
GACGGGGCTTGCCGCGCCTTTTGGTCAGGGTGCGTACTCTTCAAACTCGCTCCAAAAAGGCCACCCCCTCCACATGCCCGGTTTGGGGAAAGAAGTCAGCCGCCCGCCATTGGGTAAGGCGATAGGATCCCTCTGCCAGTAGGATCTGCAAGTCTCGCGCCAAAGTGGCAGGGTGACAGCTAATGTAGACGATGCGTGGTGGTCGTCGCAGCTTTAGGGTCTCGAGCACTTGGCGGTCGCAGCCGCGCCGCGGCGGATCCAGCACCACAATGTCGGCAGGGGGCAGGGTCGGCAAAACCTGTTCCACCGTGCCCTGGAAAAATTGGGCTGAGGCGATACCGTTGAACTGGGCATTGTAGCGGGCTTGGGCCACCGCTTCCGGCAAAGCTTCCACCCCCATCGCCCGTTTCGCCCGTTGCGCCAGCAGCAAGGTTAAGGTGCCGATGCCACAGTAGGCATCCAGGATGGTTTCCTCTCCCCGCAGGTTCAGTTGGTCGGCTATCCAGGTAAAAAAGGCTTCTGCTTGCTCTGTGTTGACCTGGAAGAAAGAGGTGCTGTCGATCCAGAGGGAAAAACCGGCAAATTCCTCCCGCAAAGACCCCCGACCGGCAATCACCTCAGTCTCCGGGCCGAAGATGGCATTGGTGCGGGCCGAGTTGAGATTGAGACAGACCCCCACCAGGTCAGGGTAGCGCTGCATCCAGCGTTCGGCCCAGCTTTCCAGATGGGGCAGGCGACGACTGCAACTGACCAAGGTCAGGAGCACCTCGCGGGTACGGCGACCGATGCGCAAACCCAAGTGGCGGAGATGACCTTGGTGACGACTTTCGTCGTAGACACTCCAGCCCGTTTCTTGGAGATCCCGCTTGATTTCCCTCAGGAACACATCCAGCCGCTCGTCTTGCACGGGGCATTGGTTGAGGTTCACCAGGCGGTGGCTGCCCCGTTGGTAGTAGCCCATGCGCAAGGGCTGGCCCTCCGGTTTGGCCATGGGGTAGGTGACCTTGTTGCGATAGCGCAGCGGCTGCTGGGATCCCAAAATAGGGACAGGCTGCGGCAGAGTCAGACCGCCAATCCGCTCCAGTGCATCCCTGAGGATTTGCTGCTTGGTGGCCAATTGCTGGGCATAGCTGACATGTTGCCATTGGCAGCCACCACATTTGTCCGCCACAATGCAGGCTGGTCGCACCCGTTGGGGAGAGGGAGAAATCAGCGACCGAATTCGCCCGACCAAGTAGTTGCGCTTGATCTCGGTTATTTGGGCCACCACCTGATCCCCGGGCACCGCCTGGGACACAAACACCACTCGCCCTTGTCCAAGTCCTACCGTGTGGGCAATGCCATCTCCCTGGGGGGTCAGGGCCGTGACCTCCAACATCAAAAGATCCCCAGGTTTAACGGGATCAGGAAGGCCGGAAGGGATCGGATGTTCCATTAGGCTGTTTCGCCGAAATTCGAAATAACTATAACCATAGGTCAGGTCGTGTTGGCTGGAGTCAGCATTGCCGGAAAAAGCTGTAGCAAGGCAAAAAGCATGTCAGCCGCCAACTGCTTACGGGATTGAAAACCCCATCCAATGAAGTGGTTCACTCCTTGGTCAAAACAGATAGAGAAGGCAAAACATCTTCTCGAAAAGGAACCTCGTTTTGATTCACGTTCTCCAGCTCGGCCAACATGAGAGGGTTAACCCGGTTTAGGTAGGGCACCAAAACCTGTTGTAGCCTTCGGCTGTAGAAGCGGTGGTAGCTGTACACAGGCGTGGCCGGAAATCCCCGTCGAATCTTATGGGATCCCCCTGCGCCGGGATCAAAGTTGCGGATCCCTTCTCGGATGGCGAGGGCAATGGGCTCGTAGTAGCAAACGTTAAAGTGCAAAAACTTCACCTCCTCCCGACAACCCCAGTAGCGCCCGAACAGGCGATCTCCCTTACGAATACAAAAAGACATCCCCACAATTTCTGCATTCCGTTCCCCGGCCACCAGCACAACTCGCTCCCGATAGTTGGGATAGAGAGACTCGAAAAAGCGGCGATTGAGATATTTGCTCCAGTTCCAAAATTGGGCGCAGGTGTTGCTGTAAAAGTCGTACATGAGAGACAACAGGCGGGGCGTGATCTCCTCTCCTGTGTAAATCTTGAGTTCTAGGCCGCTTTTTTCCATTGCAGCCCGCTCTCGCTTGATGTTGCGCCGCTGGTTGGCATTGAACTGGCTCAAAAAGTCTTCGTAAGAGCGGTAGCCGGGGTTGTGCCACTGGTAGTTGTGGGTGATCCGGGGCGTAAATCCATCCGACTCCAATTGAGTCCGCCAGTCCAGATCTACATAAAGCAAGCTAAACACCGAAATATCCTTCTCTTGGCAAAACCGGTCAATGGCTGCCAGCATCAACGACCACACCTCTGCTTCCGAATACTCGGGATGGACGAGGATGCGATAGCCCGTGGCTGGGGTGAAGGGGGCCATGCCGATTAACTTCGGGTAGTAGCGTTCCCCCAATTGGCCGGCAACTGCAGCCCATTCTTGGTCAAAGACAAACTCCCCCTGGCTGTGGCTTTTCAAATACAAGGGGGCAGCAGCAATCAACTGGCCGTCCGCCTCCACCAACAGGTGACAGGGCAGCCACCCCGTCTTGCGGCTGGCACAACCTGAGCTTTCTAGGCTGTGCAACCATTCGTATTCCAAAAAAGGAGAGGTGCGCTCCGTTTGCAAGGCGTGCCAGGCCCCTGCTGGGATCTCGCGAATATCGTGGCACCAGCGCCATTTCAACCCGGTTGACATTTGCCTGCTCGGATCAGACCAACCCGCCGTGCAATTGCCTCAGCTTGGCTGGGAAAAGGCCCCCAATGCTCTTGCCGACTCAAGAGGGGATCCCCCGCCGCCAAATGCAGCACCTGGCAGGATCCCTGCGCCTGCTTGATTATGGACCACCCTGAAGCGGGGTCGGAAACCACGCTGCTGCTCCTTTGCCCGTCCACAACTTCTCCGGCGGAAAACCACACTTTTGGGTTCTGGTTTGATTTTAATCGGGATCCCTGGGCTCGTAGTAACGGTTGGCCAATTCCAAAGCCATCTGAAACTTCTGCTCGCGGGTGAGGTCAGCCCGTCGGGCAATGTGAGCAAAGCGGTTGATATCTGGGGGCAGGAAGTCGAAAGGACGCTGTTCCCGCACGATGTCCAAGACCAAATCGCAAAGGGCCTGCTGGTAATCGTTATAGAAGATCTCTCCCAAAGCCTTGAGCCGTCCATCGGGCACCGGATTGTTAAAGTCGATGGCCTGGAGCTCTCCCTGCTCGTCGATAAATAGCTCCACCGAGTTCATTTCATAGCCCAAAACTCGATTGATAATCCGACAGGTATTGATGACTTTCTGGCCCATTTCCGGAGTAAGAAATTCTGGATCAAACAGATATTCGCTGGCATCGAACTTGCGAAAGATATACTTGATCGGAATGATCTTTCGGCCAATGCAGAGGGCGCGAATCTGCCAAGGGTAAGGGGTTTTGACCTTCTCTTGGATCATCATCACCTGAGATCCAGAGCGGTCGTAAAAATAGAGGAGCTGCTCCATGTTGTGGGCTATTTCTACTCCAATGGCCTCTCGCCCCTCCGCCGGCTTGATCACCATTGGCCAGCCCAGGTCTTCCGCCATCCCCTGCCAATCGAAAAACTTATGATACTTAAAGTCCTCTGCTTTCAATGCAGGGGCTTCTTTAGGGGGCAGAATGTAAGTTTTGGGGATGGAGATCCCCAGCTCTTTGACCACCATGTAGGCAGCATCTTTGTTGCGCAGGTAGTAATAAAAGCTAAAGGGGTTGTTGATGAGGTAAACCCCCCGAAAGGCAAAGCCCATGAATAGGCCGATGGCTTGGGGGTAAAGGTAGCTGAAGCGATCCAGGATCAAGCGATACTTGGTGCAGTAATCCAGGTTCACCTCATGAATGGTGACGTGTTCGGCCCGGATCTTGTAAGTTTGGCCGTTGCGAGCTTGAACAGGGGGAAGTGCGTTGAGGCGAGCCAGAGTATCGTCCCCGAAAGGCTCGCTGAAGTGCAGGCTGCCAACCCAATAGTCTTCAATCATCAAAGCTCTCTCGTCAAAAGCTATTCCCTGCAAGGGATCCTACGCGAAGGCGCGGATTTGCGCTTGCCAAGTGGGCCAATCGTGATTCCCCTCCCATACCTCCAGTTGATGGGGGATGTTGTTGCGGCTAAGCACTTCCGCCAGACGCAGGTTGTCGCTGAGGCAGTGGTCGTGGCGAGCGGTGAGCAGCTTCAGCTCGGTGTTGCGCCCGCCCAAGTGATCCCAGAGTTGCCGGCTCATGTTGGAC
Organism: Synechococcus sp. R6-5; assembly: GCF_047461775.1. Lineage (NCBI taxonomy): Bacteria > Bacillati > Cyanobacteriota > Cyanophyceae > Synechococcales > Synechococcaceae > Synechococcus > Synechococcus sp. R6-5. The sequence continues at coordinate 685 of NZ_JANSHV010000102.1, read as the reverse complement.
ATATAGGCCAGCGGGTTGATGAAATACAGCTCCTGCTCTGCCCGTTGGGGATCCCAGCCGGTGACAGAGCCGAGAGCGGCCACATCGTAGGGCCCCCCCAGAGCCAAACAACGGCGCACTAGGCCGGGATGCCGACAGGTGAGGTTGACAGCATGGGTAGCTCCCAGGGAAAACCCAGCCACCACCAGAAACTCATTTTGCGCCTCGGCCTTGGCGTAGGGGATCAGCTCTTCTACCCAGTGCTGCTCCAGCAACAGCCAACGATCCCGCCGTTGGGGCAAGTCCAGCTGGCGGTTGAACAAGGTCTCCCAATCCAGGGTTTCCACGCAAAAAGCCTGCAAATAGCCCTGCTCCAGATGATGGCTGAGGCTGGCAATAATGCCGCGATCTTCCACGTCAAAAAAACGCCCGTTGCTGGTGGGCAGACAGATCAGCGGGTAGCCGTGATGCCCAAAGTGGAGCATCTCCATTTCCCGGCCCAAGATCTGAGAGGGAAAGCGCAAGTAGCGGCGAGCGTAGGCCATGAAAAACGGGGAAGGGATCCTCAAGAAATACCCAACCTTTCCGGGGGAAGCATTCTGCTCTGCCTGGTCGAGAAAGGCAAAGGGCACTCTCTGGAAAGGTCCACAAGAGCCACCAGAACAGATGGGAGCAGACGTAAACTACCCGACCCTGACTGCTTCGC
>NZ_JANSHV010000101.1:0-1744 GCF_047461775.1 Synechococcus sp. R6-5 | reverse complement strand
CAAAGGACTCCGTCCCGCTAACGCGAACGGCAAGGTTTATCCCAACAGATGGGAGAGCTGCAAAGTCTCCAAGAGCGCCCAAGATGGTAAGGTTGCTACATCTTTCCGACATTCATCTGGGCAGTGGTCTTGCCTACGGCCACATTAACCCGGCCACCGGGCTGAATACCCGTTTGGAAGATTTTGTAGCTTCTTTGCGCTTGTGCATTGACCATGCTCTCAACCAAGCGGTGGATCTGGTGTTGTTTGGGGGCGATGCTTTCCCCGATGCGACACCCCCCCCTCTCCATCAAGAGCTTTTTGCCCAACAGTTTCGCCGCCTGGCCGATGCAGGGATCCCAACCGTCCTGTTGGTGGGCAACCACGATCAGTACGGGCAGGGACAGGGAGGCAACAGCCTGGCTATCTACCGCGCTTTGGGGGTCTCAGGCTTTATTGTGGGGGACAGACTGGAAACTCATCGGATCGAAACTCGCGGTGGCCCGGTGCAGGTGACCACTTTACCTTGGCTGAGTCGCTCTGCTCTACTCGCCCAACAGGAAAGCTTGGCGCTTGAAGGGGAAATCCTCGCGCATCAGCTCCTGCAGCGCCTCCGCCTAGCCCTAGAAGGGGAGATCCGCACCCTGCAGCCAGGGATCCCGGCGATTTTGTTGGCTCACGTCATGGTGGAGACAGCCCGCTACGGAGCAGAACGCCATCTTTCGGTGGGCAGAGGGTTTACAGTGCCCCTTTCGCTGCTGGCTCGACCTGCCTACCAATATGTTGCCTTGGGGCATGTCCACCGTCACCAGGTGCTGTGTCGGGATCCCTTGATGCTCTATCCCGGCAGCATTGAGCGGGTGGATTTTGGCGAAGAAAAAGAGGAAAAAGGCTGTGTGCTGGTGGAAGTCACCCCTACGGGGGCCAGCTATGAATTTTTGCCCCTGCCAACCCGTACCTTTCACACCATTCGCCTGGATCTGAGCGCAGATCCACCCCAGCAGGCGCAGTCCAAGCTGCTGGCCGCCATCGCCAAGGCCCCCGTGGCCGGCTCCATCCTGCGGTTGATCTACCGCATACGGCCCGACCAGCTAGAGTGCATTGATGAGCGGGCTCTGCACAACGCTCTTGCCCCTGCTTTTAGCTACACCATCGCCCCAGAAGTGGTCAGCCCCAGCCGCATCCGTCTGCCGGGATGGGATCCCAGCCGACTTGAGCCCCTGACGGCTCTGGAGCAGTATTTGGCCAACCGCAGCGATCTGGCCCCCTTGCACAACGATTTGCTGGCCGCCGCCCGTCAGTTGTTGGAGGAATATGCGGATCCCTTGCAGGACTGGGATCCCAACTGGGAGGAGCCGGGAGCTTCAAGCCCTGCCTCAGCAGAAGAGGAGCAGTTGCCTTTGTTTTGAGATGCTCCCTTTGTCGCCTCAGGGTTCACAGGGGTGGGGATGGGGGATCCCTGTAGAAGAAATCAGGACAGGAGTGCTTGCCAAAGCTGCGGGCTCCTCAAGCTTCAAGTGATCTAAATCACTTCGAAATGGCAAAAAGCAACACAAACTGGGGATTGGGTTGAAGACGTTGGCAACGACGGCATCAGCTCACTCACAGGGAACTGACTCAGACTGGTAGACCTCACACTGCCAGTCTTTTTTTGTTTGAGGTTTAGGTATTGTGAAGCTGCAGCAAGCAGGGGATCCCTTTCTAGCATTCATGAAATTCCCATCTTCTTTTCTATAGAGTCAGCTAGAAATCGCAGGAGCCCCGC
>NZ_JANSHV010000100.1:0-8087 GCF_047461775.1 Synechococcus sp. R6-5 | reverse complement strand
GACGCACGCGCCCTACCGCTATGGTCATAGGACGTCTCTCCAGAACAATGACGACGAATAAAGTGCAATACAGCAGCGCCCACAACAGTTCTGAGCAGCACTGTCCTTCCATCTTACGAAAAATCAATAAGTTGCAACATAACCTCAAGATGAGGCGCTGCATCAGCTCATCCGGCGCAGGGATCCCTTGTGTTTTAGGATGGGAAGGGTTTTGGCTGAGGGCAACTGAGCCGGGATCCGTTCGCGGCGGTGGAGCGGAGCCCACAACAACAGGGAGGGCAGCGTGGTTCAAGCCAGGATTTTGTTCGCAGCGGCAGAGGCAGCACCTCTGGCCAAGGTGGGGGGCATGGCGGATGTGGTGGGATCCCTGCCTGTCGTTTTGCGCAAGCTGGGGCAGGATGTCCGCATCATCATGCCTCTGTATGGCTTTCTCTGGGACAAGTTCGGCCAGGAACCGGGGCAATACCCCCGCTCGAAAGATCCCATCTGGTCCAAACAGGTCATGGGTCAGGTGGCCGATATTTACGAAAGCGTTTTGCCCGGCACCGATGTGCCCCTCTACTTGGTCAGCCACTACTGCTTTGCTCCCCACCGCATCTACTACGGCGAGGACGAGTTCTGGCGCTTCACCTTTTTTGCCAACGCCGTAGCCGAATTTGCCTGGACTTACTACCCCTGGAAACCCAACATCATCCACTGCCACGATTGGCACACCGGCATGATCCCGGCCTGGATGCACCAAGCTCCCGATATTGGCACGGTGTTCACCATCCACAACCTGGCCTACCAAGGGCCCTGGCGCTGGCAACTGGAGCGCATGACCTGGCTGCCCTGGTATTTTTCTGCCCACAACACCATGGCTGCCGGGATCCTCTACGCCGACCAAGTGAACACCGTCTCGCCCACCTATGCGATGGAAATTCGCACCCCTCTGCATGGGGAAGGACTGCAGGACTTGTTGGCCTGGAAAGGGGAACGGTTGCGAGGAATTTTGAATGGGATCGACATCGATAGGTTTGATCCCCGCACCGACCCAGACCTAGAGGCCAATTTCAGCATCGATGATCTCAGCGGGCGGGCGACCAACAAAGCCACGCTACAGGCCAAGTTGGGCTTGACCGTCAACCCAGATACCTTTCTGATGGGCATGGTGGCCCGTTTGGTGGAGCAAAAAGGGATCGACTTGCTCATCCAAGCCTTGGATCGCTTCCTGGACTACAGCGACGCGCAATTTGTTTTGCTGGGAGGCAGCGGCGAAGCCTACTACGAAGGGCGGATCCGGGAGATGGCCGAGCGGCACCCGGGCAAAATGGCCTACCAAAAAGGCTACCAACCCAAGCTGGCCCAGTTGATCTACGGGGGGGCAGATGCGTTTTTGATGCCCAGCCGCTTTGAACCTTGTGGCATCAGCCAAATGATCGCCATGCGCTATGGGTGTGTGCCCATCGTCCGCCGCACGGGAGGGCTGGTGGATACCGTCAGCCACCACATCCCCAGCAAGGGGATCGGCACCGGCTACTGCTTTGACCGCTACGAAGCCCTGGACTTCTACACCTGTCTGGCGCGGGCTTGGGAAGCCTTCCAGCACAAAGAAACTTGGCAAGCGCTGCAGAAGCGGGGCATGGCCAGTGATTTCAGTTGGCACCGCTCAGCGCTGGAATACCTGCGCATGTATGAGCTGATTCTCAACCTACCGCTGCTGCCGGAAAAGCCTCCAGAGCCACCCAACTCGCCCAGCTCCTCTCCGCCCAAGCTCAAGAAGCCCATCTCCTCCCAGCCTCGCTCCAAAGGGATCCCTGAGCTGCAGCAAAGACCCGAGGAGTAGGGTAAAGTGGAACGGGTCAAGAGAGGTTTTGGGGGTTACCCGCACATGATCGGACGACGTCCCGCTGTTGCTTCCCAAGGCTGTCGCCAGGACGCCATCGCCCAGGGGCTCAGCCTTCTGCGCCGTTCTTGGGCGCGGTTGGTTTTCGGCGTACTGCTCGGCCTTGTCCTGGGCATGGGCTCCACCTTCTGGGCCACTGCTCAGCAGCTCCCTGCCGGACAGCAGCTTATTCCCAATCCGCAGCAGTTTCGCGCCCTAGAGCAACCCAGCAGCGCCCTCAGCGCGTTGCGAGCCGAACAACTGGCCGCCGAAGCCGATGCCGCCATCCAAGCGCAAAACTACGACCAGGCTGTCGAGCTGCTGCAACAGGTGTTCAACGCCTACAACCAGCGCTCCAACTACCACCAAGATCTCTCCCGCGCCTTCGCCGGGATCCAAAACCGCATCTCCGAAGAACAGCGGGAGCTGGCCCGTGTTGCCGCCCAAGCCCGGGATCAAGCCGCCTACGATTTGGCCGTGGTCTATCGCGCCGCCGGGCGACCGGAAGAGGCTGTGGGCTGGCTGATCCAGGTCATTAACAGCCAGGGCCCAACCCGCGAGCTGGGCACCCAAGCCTATCAGCAGCTCTTGGAAATCGGCTTTGTCAGCACCCCCTTTCCCAGTTAGAGCTGCTCTTCCAGATTGCGATAGAAAGCCAGCGCCGTTTGCCCATAGGTTCGTTGGTCAAAGCGCAGCAGGGATCCCACCTGGTCTGGTAGCTTCTGGCCGCTGCGATGCTCGACGATCAAGGTTCCGCCTGGCTTGAGCAAGGGCGGGATCAGGGGCAGGAGCGGGGCGTACAGACCGGCCTCGTAGGGAGGAGCAAAGTACACGTAATCAAATGGCTCCAAGTTCAGGCCGCGGCTGAGCAGCTTGCGGGCATCTCCCTGAATGACCTGGAAAGATTGCCCCAGCTGCGCCACCTTGGCCCAGTTGGCTCGGATGATGCGGCAGGCAGGGGCGGCAATCTCGATCCCGGCCACAAAAGCGGCCCCCTGACACAGAGCTTCTGCTCCCACCGTACCGGCCCCACAGCACAGATCCAGCCAGCGACAGCCTTCCACCTGCCCTTGCAAGATGTTGAACAAGGCCTGCCTCACCCGGCCAGGTGTGGGTCGAGTGCCCAAGCCAGCGGGAGTTTGCAGCGCTCGTTTGCCGCTGATGCGCAGGCTCATGGGATCCCTTCAGGGGCTAGGCGTGGCCGGCAACTGGCCGGTCAACCCACTGCGCTGGGCGGCGCGATCCCGCTCCATCTGGATTTGCTCCACCAAAGGTTGGGGCAGTTGGGCAGAAGCTTGCAGGGCTTGATCGAAAAGGGGGACGGCCTCTCGGTCTTGCCCTTTGGAAACCAAAATTTGCGCCTTGAGGTAGTAAAGCTCGGGGTTGCTGCAAGAAGCAGCAATGGCTCGATCCACCGCCTCCAGCGCCTCGTCAAAGCGCTGCATATCCCGGTAGGCCAGAGCTTGGCCGCGGTAGGACAGATAGTCAGGAGCTGCCATCCGAAACTGATTTAGAGCCTTCTCCCGGTAGGTCAGCAGCAAATCCATGTAGCCGTTGAGCAGATTGAGCTCCGGATCGCTGCTGTCCACTGCTTGGGCGGCCCGAATGGAAGCAAACAATTGATTGAGGGTGGGCAGAGCTTTGGGCAAACCGATGACCACCCCATCTCGCACCACTATGTTGGCTGCCTCCAGCCCATAGCCCACGCCCTCATAAAGGTTGCCCCGCAGGGGATCCGTCTTTTTCAACTCGGCGGCCACCTGTCGGGTTTGAGTGGCCAACTGGGCAAATGCTTCCAGGTCTCCCTCCTGATAAGCCAGCGCCGCCAACAGGGCATAGACCATCGGCTCTTCGGGGGAGGCCTTCTTGGCCATTTCCAGTTTTTCCCGGCTCTGGCTGTAGCGGCCTGCACAGAAGAACTCTTCAAAAGCTGCCGCCACCTCCGGCCTGATGGGGCGGGCATTGTCCCCGCTGCGGAAGGGATCCTGCGCCCAAACCGGCAGAGCGGATCCCCACACCCAACAAATCACCCCCAGCAGTTTGCCCAGCCTGCTCATTTTGCCGATACTCATCCCCAGTGCCTCAACTCCCACCCCCATCTAACCCTCTCTTCAGCGCAGCAGTTGGGCAATCGAAGCAATAGCCGCATCTTGAACCAACTCATTGGGCTCATAGGCCAGAAGATCGTGCAAGGGACCCAAGGCGCGCGGATCCCCAATTTGGCCGAGGGCACGGGCCGCCGCCTCCCGCACCACCGGCTCATCGTCCGCAAGCTTGGTCAGCAAAGCCGGCACCGCCTCCACCACCCGCATTTGCCCCAACCGGTAAATGGTTTGCAGTTGAGCCTCAAGAGGGGTTGCTGGGAGAGCAGAGCTGTACACAGAAATACCCGCAGAACCGTCGGAGGAGTAGCCGCCATAGGCCATCGAGATGGCCGAGAGAGCCTGCAACGCCTCTAGGGCACGAGATCGCTCTGCCCCGCTCATCTGGGGCAATTGAGCCACCAGATCATCAAAAGCTTGCTGCACAGGATCGACAGCCGCAACCTGTTGGGCAATGCGAGTTAATTGGCGATCCGCCTGCACCTGCTGCCAAGACTGGAACGCTGCCAGACCTGCCACTATCAAAGCCGCATCGGCCAGAATGGCCAGCAGCGCCATTCCTCCCCAAATCTTGCTGCGACGGCTGAGCCTCCGCATTTGCTTATCCACATAGACAAAGGCTTGGTGCTGCCGTTCCCAAAAGTCGGGGGCCACCTGCAGAGTTTGAGCGCTCAGATCGGGAGACAGAAGGTTTTCCTCGCGGGCTACCTCTAGGCTCTGTAGCCTTTGATTCAAGCGAGAAAATTGTTTCGTCCAGAGCCAAGTAAACATCAGGTCACGTCCTCTCTGCAAACCTGCCATCGAGAACCAAGTCTTGCTGACACAACATTGTGCAGGACATTGTGCGGGAACATTATGCGGGCTGTGCTGGCGTTCAGTGTCAGGCAAGGTTGGCCCACTTTCCCCTGGGATCCCAGAGGGGGAGCTTATGCGACAGGATAACAAAAGCGTCAGCTCCCCACCACCGGTCTTTACCCTAGAATCGCAGGATGCTTCTCAGTGTAGAGAGGCCGACGAAGGACGCAGAGAGGTTGACCGCGCTTGTGTGAGTGCTATGCACCGCTTCGCAACCGAGAGAACTCAAAGGCTACCGCGTCCAGCTTCCCGACACCCGGCTGACCGCTTGATCCATTCTGCCGCTGCCTGAGGAGATGCCATGACCACTGCCCTCACTCCCCGTAAAAGCTGTTGCTGAGTCGGTTCTGGCATCAAGCTCTCTCAATGTCTAGATAACTAGTGGATAACTAGTGCTATCTAGTGTTGTACGCCCCTATCCCTGACCGCCTCTCGTTCCCCCAGAAGCGATATGTGAATCTCTGTAGCTGCGGCCCGTTGGGCATCACCTCCAGGTAAGCGGAGAGGGTGGGATTCGAACCCACGGTGGCGTGAACCACGGCAGTTTTCAAGACTGCTTCCTTAAACCGCTCGGACACCTCTCCAAACTGCTGGGATCCCCAGACTTTATTCATTATTCATTTATGCTACGCAATGGGCTTCAGGCTGTGCAATCACCAGCCGACCACAACCTCCACAGACTTATCGGATCCCCTCGGCAAAAGCCCCCCTTCGACCGGGTAGGCGGCACCTATCTTGACTTGAGCCAAAGCCAGCAGCCATCGAGCAGATACCAAACTTAACCAGAAGGGTCCAGGATCCCCTTCTACACTGGCAGATAAGCCACCCCAGGAGGATATATGCCCACTCCACCCCCGCCCGGCATTACTCCCAAGCAGATGAATCTGCTGCGAGCCGTCACTGCGATGGCCTGGTCTGATGGTGCGCTAGAGGCTGCGGAAGTAGAACTCATCGCCCAGCAACTCTCTCAGCATTTTGCTTCGGATCCCGACCAGCGGGCCAGCTTGGCGCAAGAGATCCGCCAGTACCTAGTGCAGCAAGTCCCGTTGGAGGAGGTGCTGTCGAAAATCGGCGATGAGGCCGAGAAGCGTCTCATCCTCAAGTTGGGCTACCTGGTGATTGCCGCCAGCGCTCGCAGCCCGGAGGAGCCCGTGGTGAATCTGGAAGAGCTGGATGCTTTTCGGCAGTTGGTGGAAAAGCTGCAACTGTCACCGGCAGTGGTGCAACAGGTCTCTCAAGAGGCAGAGGCTGAGCTGGGGGATCCCAGCATTGCGCCGATTGAAGTCTTGGTGCAGGGGTTTACCCGCCACTGCCGCCGGAGACCTGAGTGGACGCCTGATGGTTGCGAATGGCCCGCTTGACCAAATTGAGGAAGGCAAAGGCCCGTTGGTCGGTGGGATCCAAGCGCATCACCGCTTGAAAGGCTGCTTCCGCCTGTTGCAGAACGGCCAGATCGATTTGTCCGTCCTCATCTGCTTCCAGTTGGGCCTTTTGCAAGAGGAGGGCCCCTCGATTGTAATGGGCTGCCACATGGTTGGGATCTGCCGCCAAAACGGCTTCCAGCTCTGTCAGGGCCGGATCCAGATAGCCGCTCATGCCCAGTACCCAGGCCAGCTTGTAACGAGCTTCGGTATGGGTTGGATCGGCAGCAACCGCCTGGCGAAACGCTTGGATGGCAGCCTGGAAATCGCCCGCTTGTACCGCTGCGATGCCTTCTTGGTAGCTGTCGTGAGCCATGAGCAAGTTTGGGGTTGAATGGGAACCTGGCGTGAGGTTATTTGCAGCTTAACCCTTGCCAAACGTGTTGCCCCCAATTCCCATCCTAGATGCCGAGAACAGAGCTGTGCCCCTGCCGGTTCAGCGTCTTTTCCCCCTGGGTGATGCCATCTGCAGCAGGAGAAACTGCCGCGGTAGGAGATTGGAGATTGCGCAAAGCCTGACCCCCTCAACCTGTGCCCCTTCCTAGGATGAACATAGCCATTGATCGGTTGTGAACCATGAACGCCAAACTGCTTTTCCTACCGCTGGCTTTGGGGCTGTCTGTGGCTCCGACCACCGCTGTTTTTCCGCAAACCCTAGGCATCTACCCTCCTTTACAAAGGCTGCAACTGGCCGATACTCGTCAGTTGGGATGTTGGCACCCGCTCCATCATTGTCAACCCCGTTCCTTCCGACCTGCGGGTGAATCTGGAGCTGGATCGGCACGGGTCTAACCCCATCTACCGGCCTGGCGAGCCGATTGCCATTACCCTGAGCACCAACCGCGATGCCTACGTTTACCTGTTCAGCATCCAAGCCGATGGCCGTACCCATCTGATTTTGCCCAACCGCTTTTCCGGTGGCAACGAGTTTCTGCGGGCCGGAGAAGTGCGCACCTTCCCGCCGCCAGGGGCCAGCTATCGGTTGACCATCGCTCCACCCTTCGGCCAAGCCCAGGTGTTGGCGGTGGCATCCCCCCGTCCGCTGAACTTCCAGGAGATTGCCTCTTTTGAGCAGAGTGGCTCCTTTGCCGACGTGCGGGTGCGGGGATCCCAACTGGGCAATGCCATTGCCCGCGCCATTATTGTCGAGGGGATCCCTTCCGACCAGTGGGTGACGGCCACCCGATTCTATCGGGTTGCCCCGCGCTAATCCAAGCTCTGAGACCTCAGGTGGATGGCCCGCACAGGATCCCCTTCATCGGGTATATGACCAGCCCCACCGTTCAAGCTGGGAAGGAAGTCAACCACCCCAAAGGCTGCCCAAAGATTGGGTTCATCTGCCACAATGAGAGCAGCCAAAGGTAGTCTCGGCTACGTTTCTCCTGTGCGGTTTTGGTCGGCCATTCTATGTCCCCTTCCTCCAAGCCCCTGAGCGAGCAGATTCGCAGCATTGACGACCATCTCTCCCGCCGACCCCTGGATCTGGATCCGGCGGGCTATTTCGTCATCTACTTGGATCGGGAGCAGAACCTCATTTGCGCCAAGTACTACAGCACCGTCATCAATGAGCGGGGGCTGGCCACCGATCCGGAAACAGGAGCTGTGATCCCGGCAAAGGGCTCCGTCAACCGATCCCCTGAACGGGTGTATGTTGGGCGCACGGCCAAAGAACTGTGTGTACAGATCTTTGAAAAGGAGCAGGAGAGAGTGGTCTCCCAGCTCAGCCATGCGGCCTACTTGGGAAGGGAGTTTCAAAAAGCCGAAGCTGCCCTGATCTCTGGCGAGGAGTACATCCAAGACTGATCCCTTCCCAGAAAGCTCACCAAATTTTCGGGCTGGAGGCCC
>NZ_JANSHV010000099.1:0-10917 GCF_047461775.1 Synechococcus sp. R6-5 | reverse complement strand
AGGCGTCTCACCCTAGCCTGAAACGACTGTAGAAATCGAAAACTAAAATTAGAAATCAAAAATCGGCAGCCCCAAGCTGCAGAAGAGCAACAGTGGCGCCTTCCTATTGGGGAGACTGATCCGCAAACCCACGTGGTCAAACGTATCTCTCCGCAACGTAGCAGGCTCACCACCGTTGCCCTCAACAACTTTCCCTCGCCATCCCCCCTGGTTTATGGGATGAGCCAACTGGCTAGCCGGCGTCGCCCTTTTAGAGGGATCCCAAGCCAAGGGTTTAGCTGAGCGCGTTGATGGCGTAGTCGATGTAGGTGTTGGCTTCGGTGGCCGCTTGCCCGGTCAGGCCGTGGTTGGCTTTGATGTAGCGCAGGGCTTCGATGAACCAACTGGGGGAGAGCTCAAAAGCGGCGTTGATTTCGCGGATCCCGGCCAACTGATACTCGTCCAGAGGACCGGTGCCACCGGCTACCAAGCAGTAGGTGATGTAGCGCAGGTAGTGGCGCACGTCACGGGCGCACTTGTCCTTGCCAGCTTGGGTGTGGCACTGCCCACCGGGTTGGGTGGTGTAGGGGAACTTGGCGTAAACGGCTTCGGTGGCACCGCGCACCAGCTCGTCGGCACGGCTGCTCAGAACTCGAGCGGCTTCCATGCTGGCGGCAGCCCGCTGAAAACGGCCATTGATGGCCTGCAATTCGCTGTTGCTCAGGTAGCGCCCTTGGCTGTCGGCAGTGGCGATGGCGTCAACAATTGGGGTTTGCATGATTCAAAACGCTCCTTTACTTAACTCAAGCTCAATGCAAAAAACAAAGCAAAAGATTCAAAGTCTCAACTGCAAAATCGCTGCAAAACAGGTTACTTTTCCAGGGATCCCCTGCCAACCCGAGTTGTCTTAGATCCCAGAGAGGTCTTCACAACTGGATCCGGACACAACAGAAACTTCAGTCCACAAGGGATCAAACCACAGCGGCAGCAGCGCGATCGAAGTAGGATTCGATTTCGGCAATCAGAGCGCTGCAGTCCCCCCGGGTGATGCCGTTGGGGTCGTTTACCACCGCCACCGCAGCCTTTTTCATCTTTTGGATGCCGTTGGCCACCGAGCTACCGGGGGTGCCCAAGGCTTGATAGGTTTCCCGCAGGCCGTTCAAGCAGCGCTCGTTCAGCACACTGGCATCTCCGGCTGCCACGGCGTAGGTGATGTAGCGGAGAATAATGTCCATGTCCCGCATACAGGCAGCCACATTGCGGCTGGGGTAGGCAGGCCCACCAGGAGCGTTCAAATTGGGCTCCTCGGCAAACAACTGACGGATGGCATCGGTCACGATCTTGGAGGCATTGCTGGTGAGGCGGTTCACAGCATCCAAACGCTTGTTCCCCTCAGCAATTACCTGCTGGAGAGCGGCAAACTCGTTCTCTCCCAAAAAAGCGCCTTTGGAGTCAGCTTGGGCAACAACTTTGCCAAATACATCGTTCATGGTTTTGAATCTCCCTAGCGAAAGTAAAAGAGGTTATGAATCCACATTCCCTGCAGCGGACAAGAGAGCACCTGCCGGCCAGGAATGCAACACTGCTTGGATCCCCAGTGCCGAGAGGTGCTGTTTAACTCACAGAACCGCCGACGGGATCAAAGCCGATAGAACCAAGATGAGCAAGCGAAGCTCGCCCCCAGAGCCAGGCCACCATCTACGGGATCGGACTTGGACAAGAAGCCTCAGCCGCTGCTGGCAACCTCAACTGGCAGACGAGGAGAAGCTGGCTCGCCTTGTTTCCAGTCTTTTTCTACCGCGAAGGCAAGAAGCGATGAAATCAAAAAATGTAAATCGGCTTTACCTCGCGCAAAAGGTCTTAGATCGGTTTCCAACCTGCTTCCCATCTCGGATCCCAGGCTGTTCTCCCTGTCCTTCGCGGGAGTAGTTTTTTACAAAAGAGAATGTTTCTTTGCCTAGCTTTACAACATGAACAAAGATGTCAGCCCCGATCGCGGCTTTGCAGCTTGCAAGGGATCCATTTTCAGTATCGGAGCGAACATTCTCATAAAGGATACATAATTTAACACTTGCTGCAATCCTCGGTCGGGCCTGAGGTTGGGGCAAAATCTGAGAAGGTTCCCCTTGCTCTCCGGAGATTTTCGGTACATACCTTTAGGTACATACCTTTACAGAATTCTCGATGCCCGCTTATGTCTATTGAGTCGGATCGCACTCCTTCCCCGGAGCTGCTGCAGATGGCGCGCTGGTTGGCAGGAGACTTCAGCAACCAAGAGCAAGCCTGGGAAAATCCACCGTTTTTCGCCCAAATCCGAGTGGCCTATCGCCCCTTGCCGGCCCACGTTTTGGGCGGGATCGGCTTTTATGTGGAGCAAGCCTACAGCGGCCATTTGGAGGATCCCTATCGGCAGGCGGTGGTGGAGTTGACTCAGGCGGGCGATGGGATCCTGATTCGCAACTACCGCCCTCTGGAGCCGCAGCGGTGGCGGGGCTGTGCTCGGGAGAGGGCAGACCAACTGAGTCAACTGCAGGCTGCCGACCTAGCCTATCTAGAGGGGTGTGATGTGCAGGTGAAGAGGCAGGGATCCCTCTTCATCGGCGCGACGGAGCCGGGGTGCCGGTGTTGCGTGGTGCGCAACGGCCAAGCCACCTATTTGCAGACCACCTTGCACCTGAGCGAGAGCGAGTTTTGCAGCCATGACCGAGGGATGGATCCCATCACCCACCGACAGGTTTGGGGAGCCCTGGCAGGCGCTTTTCGCTTCCAAAAAGTGGTCGATTGGCAGGCGGAGCTAATGCTGTAGGCTGCAGCCCATCCAGCCCCACAACTCCACAGTTGACAGCGCTATTGCGCACTCTCCCTCAGCCAGCTTTGTGTACACTGTCCTTGGCCGGGATCCAAATCCCCCAGGTTTGAGCGTGCTGTTTACCGGTTGCAACCGGGCTAGGCTCCTTTTAATTCAGTGTGGGTATTCAATGCAGGCGAGGTCGGGCCCAAAGGATGAGCCACGGTCTGGGTGGGCTTGGCACAGCCCTTGGGGAATGGCAATCGCCCTAGTTGGGATCTTGGCCTTGCTGCTGCTCGGTGCCGGATGTTCTGGCCAGGGGGAATCTGCAGCTTCCCCCCCTGCGTTGATCCCTCTCCCGCCTCAACCGGGAACCGAGTCGATTCCCATGCCGGTGCGTACCCTGGGCAACAGCCGCTTCAAGCTCCTGGGCCTGACAGTGGGGGTGGCCGGGAGCGGAGCTGAGGTGTTACTGGATACCGGCTCGGCAGGTTTGCGCATCATAGCGACAGCAGCAGGTCGCTTTGGCCTGGAGCGGACGGGGATCCCTTCCACCGTGACGTTTGGAGATGGCACGCAATTTATCGGCGTGTTGGCCCGCGCCCCCTTCAGCATAGGAGGGATCCCCAGTCGGGAGCCGGTAACGATTCAGTTGATCGACCGGATCACCTGTGTGGACGCCCTGGTGGCCAGTTGTTCAGAGAACTTGTTTGGAGAAGGGCGGCCCTTCGCCGGGATCCTAGGCACATCCTTGGATGAGCGCAGCCCCAACCGGGAGCTGTTTAGCCCGCTCACCCGCCTTCCGGGCAATTTCCGCTCTGGGTACATTATTCAAACGGGGGGCTTCAACTCCACCCAGGGCCTGTTCACGGTTGGCCTAACGGCTGCCAACACCGTCGGCTTCAATTTCCGGCAGTTTCCCCAGGTGGGAAGCTTTCCCGACGGCACCCCCATCTGGCGGGATGAGGCTTTACAAGTGGCCTACAGCATCAGCAACACTTCTATTCAAAATGCTCTCAGCCCCACCGTTTTTGACAGTGGTTCTTCCGACATTTTTCTCAACGTCAGGCTGTTGGGGGCAGCTCCCTTCTCCACCTCGACCTTACCCCCTGGGGCAGAGTGGCGAGCGGTATTGGCGGGAGCTTTCGAGTATCGCATTCGAGTTGGCTTTCCCATTACGCCCAGTCGAGATCGGATTTTCGTCAACGGCAACCAGGGGGTGCAACTGTTGGGCATGCCGCTGTTTTTCAATATCGACGTTGCCTTCGATGTTGAGGGCGGGCGGATCGGCTTTCGCGTGCGTTGAGACAAAGTTGTTTTGAACCATCCCAAACGTTAACGTTGGGTTCAATTGCGGAGAAAAACTTGCCATGTTCGGTCGAGCCTTGAAAACCGGGAACAGCACGCCGCGCAGATGGCCTTGGGTTTGGGGACTGCTGTTGTTGTGTTGGTTGGGGCTAGGTGGGCCAGGGTGGGCCGTGAGCTTAGGGGATCCCTTGCCGGAGTGGGCTGAGTCTGTGCAGGTGGGACGACAGCGGCTGCGCGGGGTGGAGCAATACCGCGGCCAGGAACAAATCCGCGCCTATGGCAACGAAGCAGGACGGGTGTTTTGGATTCAAATCAACAGCAGCGCTGACTTGCCCCCGGATTACCGAGACTATTTGGGCGAATACCAACAATTTCTGGTAGAAGCTGTAGAAGTGGTGCCGTTGCGAGCCCGACGGCTGCGCTTCCGCCAGGGAAATCGCAGCGCCGAGTGGCAGGTGGTGGGCATGAGCGGTCGGTTTCAGGCGGAGGCGATCAGCAGAGATTTGGCTCCGCCAGGGTTGTTTGGAGATCCCTCGTGAAGAGCAGGAGAATTAGAGCTTATCCTAGAGATCCTAGAGAGAAACTTGAAACTAGAGTCTGCCAATGAATTTACTCCAGAAGAAAGTTGAGGTTACTCTTAATCGCTTCTTCGTTAAGAGGCTAACTCAGGAGGATCTCACCTTCTACGGATACCATTGCAAGCCAAACCCTCTCCCCGCTCCGGGGGAAGAGCACAAAGCCCTCGCAAGGGTTTGTAATCAGCTGGGTGTAGTGGCTGTTCCTCTAGAGGGCTGCATTATAGCCCGGGAAAAGGTTGACCCCGATAAACTTAAGACAAAGGACGGGGAACTAGAGGAAATTGGACAGAGAGTTCTAAACTGCACCAATGTCCAAGAAAAAGATGCCCTCGAAAGCTTTGAGCGTAGGAGGCTACGGCTGTGTCTCAAATCTTTGTACTCTGGGAAAACCGAAGTTGAAACATCAGGAGGCAGCTTACTTTGGTGGAAGAAGGAAGAAGTTGATTGTGGAAAGGGTTGGAAAATCCACGAAGGAAGAAGAATAGATGTTGTTGTCAACCAGGACAGTGAGCTGTACATAGAGATAGATGTTCAGTACCATTTCTACACGCCATGGACCTTGCATGAGTGGCTTGAGAACTATCCAGATGTCCCGATCCAGTGGGTCCAGAATACATACGATAAACGCCAGACTTGGGAATATCTGGGTATCCTTTCCAAACAGTCGCCGTGGGAGATTCAATTGCCAGAGCTGAACATGAGTCTAGCGGAGTATCATTTGCAGAAGCACAGTGCACCTAGAGAGGAAGTGGAAAGCTCCTGGGTAGTCGAAGTATCTTCAGGTCGAGGGTGTTTTCCCCATCTGTCTCGAAGGCTATCGCCTGTCTTAACTTTGGAGATGATGGCCAGCATAGAAGATGCTAGAAATCCTGGTAAAAAAGTCAGTGCTTCGGTCATCGAGCATTCTAGAAAAAGTTTAGAATATAGACTTCAAGGGTCTAAAAAAGTTGCAGAGACTATCATAAGAAGAATCTACAAATCTCCCATTGCTCAAGAGAGAATTCAGCCTCTGAAAATAGAGGGCTATATCCTGCCAAGGCCAAGACTACTGGGTCGCAACAATCAAGCAATCGAGAACCCAGCCAGAGTTAGGTACCAAGGATGTGCAAGAGTTGGCGAGACAAAGTTTGGACTTCTAAATCTTGACGATAATAAACGTGAGTATCCTACTGAGGTTCGCAAGTGCCTACTTGAAGTAGCTAAAAAGAGCGGAGCAAGAGTTGAAATAGACTTTTACGCAACCCGTCAAGATTTGCCTGAAGGCGACCTTGCTCAACAGAGGTTTTGGCAAAGCTGGGCCGACAAAGGGATCAAAACCGTTCTGGTTGTCATGCCCTTGTCGCCTAATGAGCACAAGCAAAAGATCCGCTTGCAAGCACTTCGAGCAGGAATAGCAACTCAGTTTATGATTCCTGGAGCTGACCCCTACAAAGCTCTAAATGTCGTACTAGGACTTCTGTGTAAAGCTGCGTGGCAACCCGTGTTGCTTGAACCCCTCGATCATCCTGAGTGCTCCGAGCTTACCATTGGTTTTGATGTGGGGACGAATCGAGAGCTTTACTACGGAACCTCTGCCTTCGCGGTACTGGCCAATGGTCAAAGCTTAGGCTGGGAGTTGCCCGATATACAAAGAGGAGAAACTTTTTCCGGCGAGGCAATTTATCAAACCGTGTCCAAGCTCGTCAATAGATTCTACAACAAATTTCATCGATACCCTAGAAAGGTTCTTTTGATGAGGGATGGCTTAGTTCAAAGAGGCGAATTTGATAAAACAATTGAGGAACTAAGAAAAGAAAAGATTGCTGTGGATATTGTTGGAGTGCGCAAAAGTGGCACAGTCAGAATGGGAAGAGAGGAAAAAGTAAGCTATAGAGACGCTGCAATGGGCACTGTCATTTTTGACCATGAACGAAGGTCATTTATGCTCGTAACAAGCCAGCCCATTAAGAAGTCCTCGGTGCCAATTGGCAGCGCAAGACCGCTGCGAGTTGTCCATGAACACGGCAACACTCCTTTGGAAGTTCTGGCTATACAAACTTACCATCTCTCCCAGCTTCATCCCGCCAGTGGTTTTCAAGCCTGTAGGCTTCCTTGGGTATTGCACTTTGCCGACAAAAGCAGTAAAGAGTTCCAGCGCATTGGCAACAGCATTTTTAGTGTGCTGCAGAACATAAACCGAGAGAAGTTGATTGCCGTCTAGCCAAGGGAGGGGATCCCCACCTGCCGGCCTTGCTAGGATTGGGGGGGTGGTTGGTGTTGCGGCTATGGAGATGAATGAGGTCTGGAAGACCTTTCTGAGCAATCCTGTTCCGTTCTGTGGCGGTTTTCTCAGCGGCCTGCTGCGTTTGGATGTGAAGCAGGATCCCTTGCGCAGTTGGCTGGAGTCCCAGGGGCTGAGGGTGGAGGAGCCCCCGCCTTCGGGTCGCTCCGACGGCCCCCAATCCATTTCCATTGAATAGGCGTACTCAATCGGCGGGCAGAGAGTAGGGATCCCTTCCGAACGCTTTCTCTCAGGTGTGGGAAGCGCTCTGATCCGGGCACAAGCAGCGACAAGAAGGGCAGCAAGAGCGGTGTTGCGAGGTGAGCTGATGTTCCCTGAACCCTCCCAATTTAGGAAGCGGCAGGGATCCCTTCGAGGCTGGGGCTATCTCGGCGGGGTGGTGTTCCTGGCAACGGGACTGGTCGGTCTGCCGTCAGGGGATCCAGCCGTGGCCCAATCGGCTCCCTCTTCTCTTGCCAGCCCTAAGCAGGATCCCCAAGCTTGGCTGGAGCGCTACAACGCCGCTCTAGAGCAATTGCCCCCTTTGCCCAACTTGCAATATCGCCAGCAGGTGCGGGTGGAGGGATCCCAAACCTTCACAGCCACGTTGGATGTGCTCTACCGCCGCGACGGCAGTTGGCAGGCTTGGGTAGCCGAAGGGGATCGCATCCGCCTCTTGGATTCGCGCCAATTGGAAGTGGTGAACCAGTCGGATCTGCTGCAGCTGTACTCGGTGTATGTGAGCCGACCGGAAGCCCTCTTGCCCTCGGTGAGCTTTTACTTGAAGGCGGATCCCAGCCGCTACCGCGTCCTCTCCTCAGAACGGGTGGATTTGGCTGGATCCCCTGTCCAGCACTTGCGCCTAGAGCCCATTCAGGAAGGCCAGTTGCGGGAGCTGTGGCTGGATCCGCAGTCGGGGCTGCCGCGGCAGGTGTTGCTGTTTTTGTCGGGGGTGTGGGGGCAGGCCTATGTCCTGATGGGGTTTACGGCGGTGCCAGCTCCCGAGGGAGGGGAGCGCTACTGGCTGCCGGAGAGCACCCGCATCAATTTGGGCTATGGCTTTTGGACCCTGGAGGGCCTGAACCGCCGCGTGTTCAGGGGATCCCTGTCCATCCAGCATGACTACCAGGACTACCGCATTTTGCCAGAAGGGACGCAGTTGCGCTTTTTGCCTTCGCAGCCGCCGGTGGATGCGCCGCCGGTGGTAGCCGGCCTGCCGGGGAGCGCTCCTCAAGCGGAGTTGGGAGATGTGCGGGCCTTGGGAGTGGATGAGCAGGGCAACCAGCAGTTCAGCATTGGCCTGGGCCAGCGCTCCAGCCCGGACAATTCCTTGGAAGACCGAATCGTTGCTTTCAACCTAACCCGACCCACCAGCCGCAACGCCCTGACCCAAATCGATACTTTAGCTCTTTTGCCTCTGGGGAATGGCCAGTTGCCCATCTATCTCTTCCAATTCGACACCGGTCGCCCCCTCTCGCCCCTGCAGGGGGTAGAGCGCCCGCAGGTGGATCCCAACGAGGTCTTCGCTCCTAAGCCGCCAGCCATCAAACTCTTTGGAGATTAGCTCCCCAATGCTGATAGATGCTGCCTATGGGGTGATCCCCATCCTGCCCCACCCACCCGCCCAGGAAGCTCCCAGACTGGGCTCTTCTCATTTGTATCTGCTCATCCAGCACCAGAAGGGGCATTGGGCTTTCCCAAAAGGGCACAAGGATAGCTCCGAAAGCGACCTGGAGGCGGCGCAGCGAGAATTGCGAGAGGAAACCGGCTTGACCGACTACCAGCTCCTGACCCTGCCCGGCCAGTCTGACCCTTTGACGCTGCAGGAAGCCTACACCTTTACGGATCCAGAGGGGAACCGAGTGGCCAAAACCGTTACCTACTACGTGGCCTTGCTGCCGCCCCAATTTCCTCCCCCTGAGCTACAGGTGCAACCAGAGGAGGTGGCCGCCTACCGCTGGTGCTCCTACCCCGAAGCCTTGGAGCAGATCAGTTTTGAAGAGAGTCGGCAACTGCTGCGCCGCTGCCAGGCTTATCTGCAAGAGCTGTGGGGAGGTCAGTCCACTGGAGTCTGACCTAGGGCAGGCCCGGCCCATCCGACTTGGCCAATACCTGGGAAACGCCCTCACTCGGCAGCCTGCGCCGCCTGACATCCTCCCAGTTGCAGCCCTCCCCAGCCGCTATGCAGCTCAGGCCCGCCAACGGGGTATTGTGCAGTGGATCCCGCCAGCCGAAGGCCAGCTCCCCCTGTTGGTGTTCGACCCTCATCTCTGGCCTGCCTGTTCTTGAGAAGGGAGAGGGGGCAGTTGCAGTTCTGGATTCTCCACGCGGGTTAGCTCCCAGCGAAAGGGCTCCCCACCCCGTCGCTGCCAATTCAATTGGAAGGGTTGCTCCAAGGCGTTCACCTGATCCCGCGTCAGGTTGGCCAAGGGGCCGCCGGAGCCCTCGATCACAAACCAGAGGGTGGCCCGTCCTTGGCGACTGGGATCCCCTGGGCCGAGCTGCACCTGCAGCGCTTGGGGTTGGAGGCGCAAGCGAAAAAATTGGCCGAAGATCTCGCGGCTGTAGGCCAGCGCCCGCTGCTTATCCAGGCCCCAACCATCGCTATAGGCCTCAGAGACCAGCATCTCCACCTGATCCCAGTTGCGCTGCTCCACCGCCCGCAGCAATCTCTCCGTGTGGACGCGGATTTGTCGCTCAGGCCGCCCGTATTGCCAAAAGGCTCCCACCCCGATAGCCAAGACGACGGATCCCACCACCCCCCAGCGCAGCCAGGGGGGAAGGGGTGAAGAGGGGGAATGGAGAGAGGCAGACAAGGGATCCCTCTTGGGCAGTAGGGGGATTGCTCCCTCTAGCCTACGGGATCCACATGTGAGAAGATCAAAGTCCCATCCCCAAATCTGTGCAGCCTTTGCCAGGCACAGCACGCCCCCGAAGTTTAGCCAACCGGTCATGACCAAGTCCACCGACCGCCTGCTGCTGGAGTTTGAGCAGCCTGTTGCCGCCCTGGAGCAACGAATTCAAGAAATTCGGGCCTTGGCAGAAGAAAACGACATCGATGCCTCTGAGCAGATTCGCCAATTGGAAGCCAAAGCCGAAGAGCTGCGCCGCGAGATCTTCAGCCAGCTCACGCCAGTAGAACGGCTCCAAGTGGCCCGTCACCCCCGCCGCCCCACCACCCTGGATTACGTACAGACCATCTGTGACGACTGGTTTGAGCTACACGGGGATCGCCACGGCCAGGACGATCCAGCCATTGTGGGCGGGTTGGCCAAGCTAGGGGAGCAGCCGGTGATGATCCTGGGCCACCAAAAGGGTCGCGACACCAAAGACAACATCCACCGCAACTTTGGGATGCCCAATCCCGCCGGCTACCGCAAAGCCATGCGGCTAATGGAACATGCCCACCGCTTCGGCCTGCCCCTGCTCACCTTCATCGACACGCCGGGGGCTTACCCAGGCGTCAAGGCGGAAGCTGAGGGCCAAGGAGAGGCCATTGCCACCAACCTGCAGACCCTTTTCCGGCTGGAGATCCCCATCATCTGCACCGTCATCGGCGAAGGGGGATCCGGCGGAGCATTGGCCATTGGGGTGGGCAACCGCATCCTGATGTTCGAGCACGCCGTCTACTCCGTGATCTCGCCGGAAGGCTGCGCGGCTATTCTCTGGAAGGATGCCAAGAAGGCTCCCCAAGCGGCGGCAGCCCTGCGCATTACCGCCCAAGACCTGCTGCAACTGGAGGTGATCGACGAGATCCTGCCGGAGCCGGTTGGCGGCGCCCACCGCGCGCCCTTGGAAGCTGCTCAAACCCTCAAAGAGGCTCTTCTCAGGCATCTCAGGGAACTTTCTAGCCTGAGCGGGCGAGAATTGCGCGAGGAGCGCTACCAAAAGTTTCGCCGCATGGGAGCGTTTCTGGAGCTTTCTGAATAGACTTATGCATCCCTGATTTATAGTCGTTTCAGATTAGGGTGAGACACCTGGGCCATTGATCGCGCCAGCGGGAC
>NZ_JANSHV010000098.1:0-5290 GCF_047461775.1 Synechococcus sp. R6-5 | reverse complement strand
AGGAGAGTTCAGCGTGAATGTATCAGCTCCATCAAGACAATCCAGACGAGCAAGACGGGCCTGCACAGAGTACCCTCTGCAGGCTTTTTTGTGGGCCTGGGCCGCGCGGCTGTACGTCCCCAGCAGGGATCCCTCCCCATCACGTAGCTTTTTTTGCTTTTTTGGGCAACTCAGCGGAGGGCAAAGCAGGCTAAAGTGTCGGCATCCTGGCGTCTTGTGGAGAATCCTCGATGTTGTCCACTCAACTCCTCCTCCCCGGAGTGGCAGCTCTGCTCGGCTTCGGGTTTGCTCCAGCCGTCCTAGCTCAGACTTCCCACACCCAGCAGATGGCGATCCTGAACGGCAACGCCACCACCCTGCAAAGCAACGTCCTGCAAAACACCGTCCTGATCCTGCCCAACGTTCCCCCACAACAGTACGCCGACAGTTGGGGCTGGAGGAGCAGCCGCTCTTTGCCTCCCACTCCTGCTCCCATCACCGTCGTCATCCTCAACTCCCAAGTCAACCTAGCTGCCGAGGAAGTCGAGCCGAGGTCTTGCGGCCAGCGCTGTAGGGGATCCCTGCGCCTGCCTTGAGCGGGGGAGGCTGCTTTTTGCACTCCAGACTGCCCAAGTCCGCAATCCGGTTCGCGGCCACGCTCGGATCTGGGTGGATGGGGATTGATATAATCCAGGGCAATTGTCCGCTGCTGGGCGGCAGAGGGTTTTAACGCAAGCTTGGCCCGGCTTTGCAATCTTGCTTTTTGGTGTGCGAGGGATCCCCATGAATCGTTCCAGGCAACTTCGCCCTTGGCTAACTTCAGCGCTCACCCGCGGGATGGTGCTCTGCACCGCTTTTGCGTTTGCTGAAGCGTCCCGTAGCGCTCTGCTGATGGGATCCCCGGCTTGGGCGCAATCGGTTCCTCAGCCCGGCACCCTCGACCTGCGCACCGGTGGCGACACCCCCGCCCAGCCCTCCCCCACCCCACCCCCCACTGCCGGCGAGCCAGAAGTGTTGGTAGCGGAGGTAGTGGTTGAGGGCACTGAAGATCCGGAGCTGATCAACCGGGTTTACAGCGTCATCCGCACCCGCGCCGGCGAGGTTTCCACCCGATCCCAGTTGCGGGAAGACATCAATGCCGTGTTTGCCACCGGATTGTTTGCCGATGTGCGGGCAGTGCCTTCCGATACGCCTTTGGGGGTGCGGGTCACCTTTGAGGTCAAGCCCAACCCAATCCTGAAAGCCGTGCGCACGGAAGGGGCGAAAGTTCTGGATCCGGAAGTGCTGCGGGCCGCCTTTGCCGACCAGGAAGGGCGGGTGCTCAACTTCGGCGAGCTGCAACTGGCTGTGGCCGAGATCGAGCAGTGGTACGCCGATAAGGGTTACGTGCTGGCCAAAGTGACGGATGTGCGCTCCTCTGAAGACGGCACCATCACCCTGGAAATCGCCGAAGGGGTGATCGAGGATATTCGCGTTCAGGGCAACACCAAAACCCGTGACTTCATCATCACCCGCGAGTTGAAGTCCAAGCCGGGGGATGTGTTTAACCGCAACCAAATCCAGGAAGACCTGCAGGCGGTTTTTAATCTCAACCTGTTTCAAGATGTGAATGTGGGGCTCAACCCCGGCCAGGATCCCGACAAGGTGGTGGTGGTGGTGAACGTGGAAGAACGTCGCACCGGCACTTTGGGAGGCACCATCGGCGTCAGCTCCGCCACAGGGGTCTTCGCCGGCCTCAACGTCTCCGAACAAAACTTGGGCGGCAACAACCAAAGTGCCAGCTTCAACGTGCAGGTGGGCACCAACGAAACCCTCTTCGACTTAAACTTCACCGACCCGCGGATTGCCACGCTGGACATTCCCACCTCCTACAACGTCAACATCTCCAACCAGCAGAGCTCCAGCTTTGTCTTTAATGAGGGATTCACCCTGCCCAATGGGGATCCCGTGCGCATCAACCGTCTTGGTGGCGGGGTGACTTTCTCTCGCCCGATTGGGGGCAATTGGCGGGCCAGCTTGGGCACCCGCATCCAATTTGTAGAAGCTCGCAACAGCAACGGGGAGCAACAGCGCTTCGATGTGCTGGGCAACCCGATTACCTTCAGCGAGAGCGGCCAAGACAGCTACACCACCTTGCGGTTTGGCCTCGTCAACGATACCCGCGACAACCCCAACAGCCCCAGCCAGGGCTCGGTCTTTCGCATCTCCACAGAACAGTCGGTACGTCTGTTTCAAAATGGCTTGAATGCCAACCGCCTCGAGGCCGGCTACAGCCAGTTCATTCCCGTCAACCTGTTTGAAACCCGCAGCGAGCGACCGCAGGTATTGGCCTTTGATGTGCGAGCGGGCACGACCATCGGCGACTTGGCTCCCTACGATGCTTTTGCCATTGGTGGCGGCAACTCGGTGCGGGGCTTTTTTGAGGGGGGTATCGGTTCCGGTCGCAGCTTTGCCACCGCAACCGCCGAATTGCGTTTCCCCCTTTTTGACCCGGTGGGAGCCGTGGTTTTCGCCGACTACGGCACTGATCTGGGCAGTGGAGCTGCCGTGGCCGGCAATCCCGCAGCGGTGCGCAACAAGCCGGGCAGTGGTTTGGGGCTGGGGGTCGGCATTCGCATCCAATCTCCCTTGGGGCCGTTGCGCATCGACTACGCCATCGGGCAAGGTGGAGCCGGCCAAGGTCAACTGCACTTCGGCATTGGCGAGAAGTTCTGACTTGGCCGTGGATCGGCTGCCGGCTTGCTATGGTGGGAGCAGGTGCTCGTAATGGAAGCAACCCATGAAACAGCAACTTGGCCAATCGTTCCGCGGCGGATCCCTGGCGCTCCTGCTGGGCCTCAGCTTAGCCCTGGCAGGGTGTGGGCAACTGGCGCGGCTGGGCATCGGCACAACCCCCATCGCCCAGATCGAACAAAATCCCTCCCGCTACACCGATGTGTATGTCCGCGGTCGCGTGGTGAACCAGATAGGGGTGTTCGGCCAGGGTGTGTATGAGCTCCAAGACAACAGCGGTTCCCTTTGGGTCATCACCGACAAGGGCCTA
This sequence comes from Synechococcus sp. R6-5, assembly GCF_047461775.1. Classification (NCBI taxonomy): domain Bacteria; kingdom Bacillati; phylum Cyanobacteriota; class Cyanophyceae; order Synechococcales; family Synechococcaceae; genus Synechococcus; species Synechococcus sp. R6-5. Next base: position 2,268 of record NZ_JANSHV010000098.1, on the reverse strand, counting down.
CCGGCCATGAACAGCACTGTAACCGTGCGCGGCAAGGCCCAAGAGGGGATTGTGGTGGGAGGACGCAGCTTCGGGGTCTCGTTGGTGGAAGCCGAGCGCTTCTAGCCTGCCCCCAAAGCCAACATGGAAACGCGGCCTGCCAAGGTTTTGGCAATCTGCTTCAAGGCCCGGGCTGAAGCCGACTCAGGTTGGCCGATGACAATAGGCGTACCCATATCTCCCCCTTGGCGCAGGGCGATTTCCAGCGGGATCCGCCCCAGCAGCGGGACACCAAGCTCGCGGGCCGTGGTCTCTCCCCCTTCTGAGCCGAAAATATCGTACTGGCGATCCGGCAGGTCGGGCGGGACGAAGTAGCTCATGTTTTCCACAATACCCAGGATGGGCACCCCCAACTGCCGAAACATGTTCAAGCCCTTGCGACTGTCCAGCAGGGCCACCGATTGTGGCGTGGTGACGATCACAGCTCCTGCCAGCGGCACTGCCTGCACTAGGGTCAATTGGGCATCGCCGGTGCCGGGGGGCATATCCACAACCAAGTAGTCCAACTCTCCCCACTGCACCTGATAGAGAAATTGCCGGATCACCCCGTTCAACATCGGCCCCCGCCAGATCACCGGCTGATCCCGCCCCACCAAAAGGCCCATCGACACCATCTTGACGCCGTAATTTTCCAGGGGGAAGATATCCTCGCCGCCGTCCTCCCGTTTTTGCACAACCAGAGACCGATCCTGCAGGCCCAACATCAGCGGCACATTGGGGCCGTAAATGTCGGCATCCAGTAGCCCCACCCGGGCCCCGCTTTGGGCCAGCGCCACCGCCACATTCACCGACACCGAGGTTTTGCCCACGCCCCCCTTGCCGCTGGAAATGGCGATGATGTTGCGCACACCGGGGATGGACTGGCGATTCGGCAGGGAAGGGGAACGGGGGGTTTCTGCCGTTACCGTAACATCAATGGCTTCGATGGGGGCCAGCTGGCGGATGGCAGCTTTGCACTCCTCGACAATGAATTCTCGCAAAGGGCAGGCCGGCGTGGTCAGCACCAGGGTAAAGGCCACTCGCCCAGGCTCGACGCGAATATCCCGGATCATGTTCAGTTCCACCAGGCTGCGGCGCAGCTCCGGATCTTGAACAGGGCGCAACGCTTCAAGGATGGCAGCAGCATCAAGGGTGGAGGTGGTCATGGAATCGGAAGGCTCAGCGGGTCAGTCCATATTTCACTCTAATCGGTTTTTCTCGGGTTCTTGCCGGCAGGGAAGGACAGCTCCAAAACGGGCTGCCACGCTAGTCCTGGGCAAGCAGGCTGGCCGAGGCTGATTCTGGTTGGAAGACAACGCTGTTGGCCGACGGGGGAGGGCAATTGTGCAAGCGCTGAGTGGGAGTTGGCTTGTGGTTGGGGCTAACGTTCTGGGCTCAGTTGATCCCTCTGCTGGAAAAGAGGGGATCCCGCCGCCTCTCAATCGGGGACGAGCGCCGGGCCATGCCAACTCTCTTTTCTGACTCGGCCTGGGATCCCTTCTGCCGTTACTTTTCTCGGTCACCCTACCTGCCTTGTGCGGTGAGTCCTCTGGGCCCCTGCCGCTGCCCCCACCACGCTGCGCGTCCAAAAGATGCTGCCTGGGCGTTCTGTCCACAACAAGAATAAACTGTGGTCTGTTCTCGTGCCGGTATCTCAGGAAATTCAAGGAATTGGTTGTGAAGCCAGGCAAAAGTATGGAAATCCGTCCTGCCACCGCCTTAGATGTGCCCGTTTTGTTTGACCTCATCTGCGCCTTGGCCGAGTACGAGAAGCTGAGCCACCTGGTAACGGGATCCGCCGATCTGTTGCACCACTACTTGTTCGGCCCAGAAGCCTTTGCCTCGGCATTGCTGGCAGAAGTGGAGGGGCGAGCGGTGGGCTTTGCTCTCTATTTCCGCAATTTTTCCACCTTCCTGACCCGACCAGGGATTTACCTTGAGGATCTGTTCGTGTTGCCGGAGTTTCGCGGCAGAGGCATTGGCAAAGCGCTCTTGGCACGGGTGGCTCAGGAGGCGGTGGCCAAAGGATATGGGCGGCTGGAGTGGATGGTTTTGGATTGGAACCAGCCGGCGATTGAGTTCTATCGACGCATGGGTGCCAAGCAACATCCCGAATGGATTCTCAACCGCGTGGTGGGTGCTGATTTGGAAGCTTTGGCTCGGCTGGCTGAGGATCCCCATCGAGCTTGAGCAAGCTCCCCTCTGTTACAGACCCTAGCATTCGTGACATCCTCCCGGCGCTCGTCCTAC
>NZ_JANSHV010000097.1:0-2326 GCF_047461775.1 Synechococcus sp. R6-5 | reverse complement strand
CGGGGCTCCTGCGATTTCTAGCTGAAGAGCGATCTGCACGCCCGGTAAGAAGTCAGCAAGCTGCCCTGAGGGATCCCCTTATTCAGGATCCACTAGGGACCCCATGAACAACACGGTTTGGGCCGCTGGGTTGCCGCCGGATCCGGAGGCCACAATGGCAAACCAGAAGGGCCGATCTGCCACAAATTGAAAGGGCTCTTGCCGGTCGACAGCAGTCCGGGAGACGATCACCCCAGTAGCGGCTGCCGCCTCGGATCCCTCTTCGTTCACTTCAATTGCTGCTTTGTGCAGGACTCTGCTGATCCGCGCTGGCTCTGGGGTCATCTGGCTGAAGTCGGCTCGGTTGGAAAAGGCAACTCCCAGGCCCAACTGCTGCAGAACGGAAGTGAGATCCGTTTCATAAGCCAATTCAAATCTCGGGATCCGCACCGAACCTGCACGGGGGCGCAGGGATCCCGTCCATTCTTGCCAAGTTTCCGGGCTCAGCTCTGCCCGCAGCGATTCCAGCTTCACTCCCTTCTTGGGCAGCAGGATCAGCATTTCCAGTTCTCCTTCCCCGTAGGGCAGGCTCACCACCTGCAACTGCTCGGTTTCCAGGTAGTCGTAACGACCTGATTGAACCATCATGGGTACTCGGACGCGGCGGCCATCCAACCGAGTAAAGGGCTGAGTTTGGGTGCGCTCCGGATCGAAGGGCTGAGTCCACTCGCCTTTGAAGTAGATGGCATTGAGCAAAACCATCAAATCCTCGCGGCTGAGGCGATCCACAATGCGGTTGATCTTGCCCTGGGTGCGCTCGGCCACCCAGCCGTTGATCTGGTTCACCGTTTGCCGGGATCCCAAATTCACCCGATTCACCACCGCTTGGTAGTAGGTGGCCAAAGCCTGCAAAAACTGGGGCTGTAAGGTGAGGGTTTGATCCACCCAGAGGCCGTTGGCCATTTGCACCTGGACTGGCCCTCCTGCCGGGGATCCCTCCGCCAGCCAGCCCACCATTTGGGCATTGCTCCAGTTCAACTCATTGAGGGAAAGGTCCTGTGCCTCCAGCACCTCGGCCATTGCCGTTTGAGTCTCCCCAGAGGCGCCGTTGTAGAGCATGCTCAGGGCCAGGCGGATGCTCAAGGGGGAGAAAAAGAGGTTCTCTTGGGGCTGCTGACGGAGCAGGTGATCAAACAGTTTCAGCGCAAAGCGGCTTTGGGCTTGTTGGGCCACGGTCTTTTCCCCATACCCTTCCCCATAGGTCACCGTTGGCTCAAAGGGAATCCGCACCGGGGTTTCCTGTGAACGGGATCCCATCCCGTGAGTGGGCCAGAGGCCCAGGCTCAGTAAACCCAGCAGAGCCAGAAGAGGGATCCGGCTCACCGAGGATCTATTGAATCTATTGAAATTGAAATTGAAAGGGTCTTTCATACGGCTCTCCTGGCAGAGTCTATGGCTATGCTATCGGGTCGGTTGTGGACTTCCCTTGCCCAGGGCCGCCATTCCGGCTGCGCTCAAGGGGGAAAAGCACAGGCCGCTTCCGGCAAGCAAGAATTGGCAAGGCTCTCCCAGGGGGGAACTTCCTGCGTCTGGCTGGTCAAGTCGCAGCAGCAGCGTCTGGCGCGATAGGATGAAGCCTGCACAGGAGAGTGCCACATGGTTCTGTTCACGATACACGTTCCAAAAGGGTGCAGAGTCGCCTTGGGCCTGGCTCTACTGCTCCTGGGATCCGGCTTGGGATGTACTGCTGCCACGGAGAGATCTCCCGCCTCACAAACTCAGGTAACCGAAGCCATCTCTCCATCCCCCCCAGCCATAGGGCAGCCCCAGCAACTGCCGGTTGAAGCCGAAGTCACCCTTGCCGGCCAACGCTTTGAGCTAGAGGTGGCCCGCACCCCTGAGCAACAGCGCTTGGGCCTGATGTTTCGCACCGATTTGCCGCCGGATCGGGGCATGTGGTTTCCCTTTGATCCGCCCCAGCCAGCTTCTTTTTGGATGTTCAACACCCTGATCAACCTGGACATCATTTTCCTTCACCAAGGCAAGGTGGTGTACATTGCCGCCGATGTGCCCGGCTGCCCCGCCCAACCCTGCCCCACCTATGGGCCGCCTCCTTCCCAGTTGGTGGACGGTGTGCTGGAGTTTCGCGGCGGGACGGCTGCCGCTTTGGGTTTGGCCGTTGGAGATCCGGTCGAGATCCGAGAGCTTCAGCCCGTAGCCCCTTGATCTCTCCCTCCCTTGGGGACAAGGAAGACGGGCTCGAAGATGATCTTTTGAAGAATCTTTGCGATGATTTTTGAGGGTTGCTAACTAGGCCTACAGAAGAGCATGACTCTAGTCAATAATA
>NZ_JANSHV010000096.1:0-1770 GCF_047461775.1 Synechococcus sp. R6-5 | reverse complement strand
CCCGGGATCCCTTGCAGCAAGCGGTGGTAACACTCCGCAATCCCCTGCCGCCGCCAGTTCCACTCCCGCAGATAAGGCAACTTCACCGAGAGAATCACCGCCTGCAGCGCATCCAAACGACTGTTGAGACCCAAATGCTCGTGGTGGTACGGACGGGTCTGCCCATGCTCCCTGAGAGCCCGCACCCGCTTGGCCAGTTGCCCATCCCGCGTCACCACCGCCCCCCCATCCCCAGCCGCACCCAGATTCTTGGTGGGAAAAAAGCTGAAGCAGCCCACCTCCCCCCAAGTGCCCACCGGCCTGCCCCCCCAGCAGGCCCCCACCGCCTGGGCACAATCTTCCACCACCGCCAAGCCGTGCCGCCGGGCAATAGCCAGAATCTGGGTCATGTTGGCCGCCTGCCCAAACAAATGCACCACCACCACCGCCTTGGTGCGGCAGGAGATGCTCCTTTCCAGCAGCTGCGGATCCAGGTTAAAGGTGCACGGATCCACATCCACAAACACCGGACGCGCCCCCACCCGGCTGATGGCGGCAGCCGAGGCAAAAAAACTAAAGGCACTGGTGAGCACCTCATCCCCCGCCTGGATGCCCAAAGCCTGCAAAGCCAACACCAAGGCATCGGTGCCGGAATTGCAGCCGACGGCCTCCAAAGAGCCACCCCCCAAAAACTGGGCAAACTGCTCCTCAAAGCGCTGCACCGCCGCCCCGCCGATGTACTGGCCAGAGGCCAGCAGCGCTTCCAGCTGCGGCTGCAACAGCCCGGCCAAAGCGCGGTACTGCCCCGTCAAATCCAGCAGCGGAATCGGCTCCTCCGTCATGGTGCTGCCTTTGGAGAAGGTGGCGGCCACAGCCCATCATCGCGGATGAGAGCCTGGGTAGACAACGCTCTGGGCCAGCAGGGGGCTGGAACCGGTCTGCCCAGCCTGTCCTGAAGGTCTGCAATCTGAGATAGAGTAAGCGCGGGATGTCCTGAGCCAGGGATCCCTGGATACCGCTTTCTACAGGATGCTTTATGCAGGTGGCTTCTCGAGCAGTTGGCGGCACAGCGCCTTTGGCCCCCCGCCTTTTGGCTCTGGTGCCGGGGGGGATTGGTGACCAGATTTTGTTTTTCCCCGCCCTGGCCAGTTTGCGGCAGCGCTTTCCGGAGGCGGAGCTGGAGGTGCTGGTGGAGCCGCGGGCGGCGGCTGCCTACGAGGTTTGTCCTTCGGTGAGTCGGGTGCTGACTTTTCCGTTCAAAGAACAGCTGTCGTTGGGGGATCTCAGCGACCTGCTGGGGCGGATTCGCGAGCGGCAGTACGACGCAGTGCTGAGCCTGGGCCGAAGCTTGGGGGTCAAGCTGTTGTTGTGGCTGACCGGCATTCCCAAGCGGGTGGGCTATGCGCCGCCGGGGCCGGGGCGACCTTGGCTGACCGACCCGGTGCCCCTGAAGCCGGCCCAGTATGCGGCCCAGATGTACCACGACCTGGTGCAGGGGTTTGGCATTGCTGCGCCGGCGGGGTTGCCCCAGATTCGGCTGAAAAAAGCAGACCTGGAGTGGGCAGAGCAGGAACGCAAGCGCCTTTTGGGGGATGCCGCTCAAGATTATGTGCTGTTGCATCCGGGGGCCAGCCAGCTGTCGCAGGAGAAGGGAATTCAGAAGATCTATCCCTCTGCCAACTGGGTCAAGGTCATCAAGGGTTTTCGGGAGAAGCGGCCGGAGCTGCCGTTGGTGCTGGTGGTGGGGCCAGAGGATGAGCAGCTGGCGGAGGGCTTTCTGGCGCAACTGCC
>NZ_JANSHV010000095.1:0-17413 GCF_047461775.1 Synechococcus sp. R6-5 | reverse complement strand
GACATACTCCCGCACTCATGCTGATGCATAGTCGGAGATCCTTAGAGATCCTTGGAAAGATGACTTTTGAGGATTCCTGAGGATACAAGCAGTGTCTTTGCTGGCCAAAAGCTAGCGTTTTCTCTCTCTATAACATGAGATATATGGTTGCCAAGTCTCCACCACCCATTGTCTACATTGCCTTGGGGCTATTGCTACTCTGGGGCGGTCATCGCGCTTGGCAGGCGGGCTATGTTCGCTGGCCGGAAGGCATTTCTCTACCGCCAGTATCGCTGCCAGGGTTGGGGGGTGGAGCACAAGATCTGCTCCTGACCAGCGGCGAGCGCACCTTGTTTGCCGATAGCAGTCCCGCTGCCGTTGCCGCTGCAGAGCTGTTGCGCCAAGGTAACCTCAGCGCAGCCATCCCGGTGTTGGAGATGGGGCTGCAAAGCAACCGCAACGACCCGGAAGCTCGCATTTTCTTGAACAATGCCCGTGCCCAGCAGCAGGGCAGTCCCTTGAGCCTGGCGGTGGTGGTGCCCATCTCCAGCAACCCCAACCGCGCCAAAGAGACCCTGCGCGGGGTGGCGCAAGCTCAGGAGGAGCTTTTCCAACAGGGGGGAATCGGAGGACGGCTGCTGCGGGTAGTGATTGCCGACGATGGCGACAACCCTGAGCGAGCAACGGCGGTGGCCAAGGCTCTGGTGAGCCAGCCCGAGATCTTGGGCGTGATCGGCCATAACACCAGCGACGCCACCCTGGCTGCAGCCGAGGTTTATCAGCCTGCCGGCTTGGCCATGATCTCCTCCACCTCCACCAGCACCCGCATCAGCATGCTGGGGGATGCCATTTTTCGCACCGTGCCCTCCGATCAAGTGGCCGGCACGCAACTGGCCCGTTATGCTCTCAACACGTTGCGGTTGCAAAGGGTGGCCATCTTCTACAACCCCAACAGCGCCTACAGCTCCAGCTTGCGCGATGCCTTTGCCTCCACCCTGACCAGCGAAGGGGGCATCGTGCTGGCGGAGTTCGACTTATCGGCGTCGGACTTCAACCCCCAGGCCAGCCTGCAAAGGGCCGTCGGCCAAGGAGCCCAGGTAGCTTTTTTAGCTCCCACGGCTTCCGTAGCCGAAAAAGCGCTGGCCGTAGCCCGCGAGAACGCTGTAGCTGGTAAGCCCCTTGCTCTTCTGGGCGGCGATGTGCTCTTCAGCCTCGCCACGTTGCAAGACGGGGGAGCAGCGGTAGAAGGCTTGGTGGTGGCGGTACCCTGGCATCCTCAGGTGCCTCGCAACCGCGAGTTTGCCCAGAAGGCAGCCCAGCTCTGGGGAGGGCAGGTGAGCTGGCGCACCGCTCTGGCTTATGATGCCACCCGGGTTTTCTTGCAAGCTTTCAGCCAAGGAGCCACCAGCCGCAACGCTGTGCTGGCCCGTTTGCAGGATCCCAACTTCCTCCTCCAGGACGGCGCTTCCGGAGAAGTGCGCTTCTTGCCCTCCGGCGACCGCAATGCTCCCCATGTGCTGGTGCGGGTTGAGCCCGGCAACCGCTCCGGTACCGGCTACGATTTTGTGCCTCTCCCCTAGGGATCCCGGCAGACGCTACAGTGGGGGATGCTCTCAATCTCCTCAGAATCGAATGGATCCCATGCCCACTCGGATCACAGCCTGCTTTCAAGCGCTGCGCAGCCGCGGCGAAAAAGCCCTCATCCCCTACCTCACCGCCGGGGATCCCAACTTGGAAACCACCTTTGAGGCTTTGCAGGTTCTGGATCAGAGCGGCGCCGATCTTATCGAGCTGGGGGTACCCTACTCGGATCCCTTGGCGGATGGGCCGGTGATCCAAGCAGCAGCCACCCGCGCCCTCAGTCGGGGAGTCACTTTGGGCGCCATTCTACAAGGCTTGCGCTGTCTCTCGCTGCAGGCCCCCCTGATCCTGTTCACCTACTACAACCCCATCCACCAGCTCGGCATCCCCAACTTTCTGCATCAACTGCGGCAGGCCGGCTGTGCCGGCTTGGTCGTCCCCGATCTGCCTCTGGAAGAGGCGGGATCCCTGCGACAAGCAGCCCAGGCCGAAGGGATCGACCTCATCCTGCTGGTGGCCCCCACCAGCCCCCCAGAGCGCATGCGCCGCATCGCCCAGCAGTCCAGTGGCTTTGTCTACTTGGTCAGCACCACCGGCGTTACCGGCGAACGGGCCACCCTGGAAAAGCGGATCCCGGCTTTGCTGCAGCAACTGCGCCAACAAACCCCCCTGCCGATTGGGGTGGGCTTCGGCATCTCCACTCCCGACCAGGCCCGCCAGATCGCTCTCTGGGGAGCAGATGCGGCGATTGTGGGCAGCGCATTTGTGCAACGGCTGGCCAAAGCCCCCACGCCTGAAGAAGGACTGCAACAAATAGCTCACTTTTGTCGAGCCCTCAAAGCGGCCCTGCAAGAGGTGACCACTCCAGAGTGTTAACTTCTGTTCAGGAAGGTGCCCACTCAGACTGCTTCCATCTCAAAACAAATGTTTACATTTTGTGAGCCAGCCCGCAGACCCATTTCCCCCCTGCTGCGCCCCATAGTCCAGGGATCCCAGCCTAGGCAGACATTTTGGGGTTGGTAGGTTTGCAAATCTTCACAAAACACTCATCCATCCCGCGATATAAAATTAGGCTGGATGCTCGGCTGTCTGAAAGTCGCAGAGGTTCTTGACCTATCTAAAAATTGGGGGGTTCGGTGGGGGTAGTTTTGAGCAGCCTGCTGCCACGGAATCCCCAGTTTTTGGAGGTCAAAGAGGATCCCGCAAAAAAGCTTGGGATTCGGCTTTTGGGAGGTTCAGCCAGTCGCTCACCACTTTTTGGAAAGACCAGAAGGAGATCCATCATGCAAGATGCTTTTACCCGGGTGATCGCTCAGGCAGATGCACGCGGTGCCTTTTTAAGTGACCAAGACTTTGACCGTTTGGCGGCTTTGGTGGCAGAGGGCAACAAGCGCCTAGATGCTGTCAACCGCATGACCAGCAATGCCGCCCAAATCGTAACCAATGCAGCTCGCTCTTTGTTTGCTCAAGAGCCAGATCTGATCGCTCCCGGCGGCAATGCCTACACCAACCGCCGCATGGCTGCCTGCCTACGGGACATGGAGATCATCCTGCGCTACATCACCTATGCCACCTTGGCCGGGGATAGCTCTGTGCTGGAAGATCGCTGCCTGAACGGCCTGCGGGAAACCTACATTGCTCTGGGGGTGCCCACCACTTCTGTGGCCAACGGCATTGCTGCCATGAAGAAAGAAGCCCTGGCCAAGATCATGGATCCGAAAGGCATCACCCCTGGGGACTGCTCTGCGCTGCAAAGCGAAGTGGCCAGCTACTTCGATAAGGCTGCTGCCGCCATCGTTTGAGCTTTGGGTCGAAGCCAGCTTGGTCGTTCCTTTCAGAATTGAGATCCGTTAGATCCCTCATTTCTGATAGGCAGGTGGAAATCCAGTCCGCCTTTCCTACAGAACGTCCATTAACAACACAATCGATGAATTTAGGAGTTGCAAGGTGAAAACTGTCATCACTGAAGCGATTGCTGCCGCTGACAATCAAGGGCGTTTTCTGAATGCCAGCGAACTGCAGGCCGTGAATGGTCGTTACCAGCGTGCTGCTGCTTCTCTGGAAGCGGCCCGTGTCCTAACCAACAACCAGCAAACTCTGGTGCGGGAAGCGGTGCAGGAAGTGTTCAAGAGGTTCCCTTACCTGACTCAGCCGGGTGAAATGGGCCACGGCGATGTGTTTCAGGCCAAGTGTGCCCGCGACATCGGCTACTACCTCCGCTTCATTACCTATTCTCTGGTTGCAGGTGGCACCGGCCCCCTCGATGAATACCTGGTGGCCGGACTGCGGGAAGTGAACCGCTCCTTTAACCTCTCTCCCAGCTGGTACATCGTGGCTCTGCAGTACATGAAGAGCCGCGCTCTGGGCATGCTGAGCGGTCAAGCGGCCAACGAAGCTGCCATCTACTTCGATTACGCCATCAACGCCCTCAGCTAGGGGATCCCAGGGCAGAGATCCCTGCTTGTTGGGAGTGGACGATCTCTTTCTTTGTCTTCCAATTGTGTGTCTCTCCAGAGCAGGCGACGGCTCCAAAGAGGTCTATTCCACCTGTTTCCAGGTTGGTTTGGCGCCTTGGCTTCTCTTAAGCCGGTTGGGTTGGTCGCCTGCTCTCCAGTCTGGGGTAGTTAGCCTTTGGATTGTAGGCATTGCCCAACGGCAGCGTGCTGGTTCGCGAGAATAGCCGGTACGGCTTGTTCGCTGGTCAGTTTGCCTGTCTTCCAAACGAAGTCTCATAGATACCTGGGGAAAGCGATGTTTGGTCAAAGCACCACCAGCCCTGAAGCCCTGACAGAAGCCGGCAGCCGGGTTTACCGAGTTGAGTACACCGGTCTGCTCAACCCGCCCGATGCTCTGGCCACCTCTGCCAAAGTTCGCCGCAGCACCCTGAGCACCACCGTTCCCTACAGTCGGTTGTCTGCCGAGATGCAGCGCATTCTGCGGATGGGTGGCAAAATCGTGCAGGTCACTGCCTTGTCGGGAGCCAATGCCTCTCCCGCTCAGGGCAACGGCGCTGCTGAGTGAGGGAGGCCCGACGGCCGACTGAAGTTACCGGCAAGGTTGCCCAGGTGTCATGAACAGCTCTGCAACGGTTCGTATGGCATCCAACACGGCGGTGCTGCCGCAGCAGCTCACTTGGGAGCAGGCGATAGCCCGGCTGCAGGGGGATGACTTGCAAGATCGGTACTATGCTGCCTGGTACCTGGGCACAGTTCGGGATCCAAGGGGGGTAGAGCCGCTGCTTTTGGCGTTGCAGGATGAGCGGGATCGCACTGCCTTGGGGGGCTATCCTCTGCGCCGCAATGCCGCTAAGGCCCTGGGGCAAATCGGGGATGCGCGGGCCGTGCCCGGTTTGATCGAGGCGCTCACTTGTACCGACTTTCATGTGCGGGAAGAGGCTGCCTATGCCTTGGCTCAATTGGGGGACAAGCGAGCAGTGGATCCCTTGCTGGCACTGTTGCAGTCCCGCGAGCAGGAGCAGCCCTGGGAAGCCCTTATCGAGGCCTTGGGTCAGCTTCAGGCCATCGAGGCTGAGGCAGCGATCCGGCCCTTTTTGAACCATCCCTCTGAGCGGGTGCGTTCGGCAGCGGCTTGGGTGCTCTATCGCTTTACGCAAGCCGAGGAGCTGACCCAAATCCTGGTGGCGCTACTGGCCCACTCCAACTCCAGCCTACGACAGGCCGCTTTGTTCGACCTGGCCGAATCGGGATGGGTGGCGGGGGCGCCGCTGCTGGCCACAGCCGACGTGGCTCTCAACCTGCGCATCAATGCTCTGAAGCGGCTGTTCGATGTGGCGCTTCAGTTGGGGTGGGTGCCGCTGGCTCAGGTGACGGCGGTGATCCTGCCGCAACTGGAGAAGCTCTTCTAGGATCCTGGGGCGCTCAGTGCCTTTGATCAGCGGTTTCAAGTGTACCTTTGACTATTCGTTGCCTATGTCCTCCGCCTCGGCTGCTCAAGCGTTTCCCATTGCTGTGGCTCAACTGGCAGCAGAATTGGAGCAGGCCACGTCGCCTGAGGAATTGTTGCGGGTGGTGAGGGCGCTGGGCGCTTTGGGCCAAGTGGAAGGGATCCCCATCTTAATTCGCGCCTTTGGGTTCAATCGCCCTGCAGTGGGGGAAGCCGCCCTGGAGGAAGTGCTGCGCTTTGGGGAAGCCGCGGTGCAGCCCTTGCTGAGCCATATTGACGGTTTTGACTATGGGGCGCGGGCCTATTCGGTGCGGGCTCTGGCCCGTATTGGCCATGGGGATGCCTACCCCTTTTTGGCGGAAGCCATTGTGGCGGACTTTGCCCCCAGTGTGCGACGGGCGGCGACCCGCGGGCTGGGACGGGTGGCTGCCAAGCGGCCCTTGCCCGATCAAGAGCGAGCCTTGCACCTATTGCGGCAATGTCTTGCCGATGCCGATTGGGGAGTCCGCTATGCCGCCGTCGGATCCCTGACGGACTTGGCTCGCCAGGGTGAACAATCTCTGCGCCCCTCAGTCGAGGCTGCGCTCCAGATGGCCCTGGAAGATGCCGATCCTCTGATCCCTCTCCGCGCCCAGATGAGCTGGCAGGAATTGGCTGCTGAGCCTTAGCTTCCCTGCCTCACTGTGTTTTTCTTAAGTTTTTCTCGTTTTTTTAGGAGCACCATCTATGTCCCTTCCGTTGCTTGCCGATCGCCCCACCACCCAAAATGAGCGGGTGCCTCGCTACTTTGTGCCCAGCGACGAAACCCCGCCCGTCTACCGTCCTGACGACCCGACAGGTATCGACAACATCATTCGCGCTGCCTATCGCCAGATCTTCAGCGAGCATCTGATGCTGGAGAGTTATCGGCAAAAAGCTCTGGAGTCCCAGTTGCGCAACGGGGCGATCTCGGTCAAAGAGTTTGTGCGCGGCCTGGGCAAGTCGGAGGTGTACCGGGATCTGGTCATGGTTCCCAACGACAACTACCGCTTCATCGAGGTCACCTTCCAGCGCTTTTTGGGTCGGCCCACCTACAGCCAACAGGAGCGCATCAAGTACTCCATCATCGTTGCCACCAAGGGGCTAGATGGCTTCATCGACGCTGTGGTGGATAGCGAAGAGTACAATGCCGCCTTTGGGGACGATGTGGTGCCTTACCAACGCCGTCGCCTGTCGGAAAAGCCCGCCAACCTGGTGACCCCCCGCTATGGAGCCCGTTGGCGCGATGTCTCCGGCGTGAAGCGCTCGACGCGGGAAGTGGTGCGCACCTATCGTCTCACCCGTCCTCCCAAACCCGGGGATCCAGAAAACTTCCTCAACATGGCCCGCATGCTCAATCCCAAGCCGGCTGCACGGCAAAACATCAGCGTCTTCGATCTGAAGATCCCTGACATGACCACCAACCGCCGCTAGGACTGGACGAACTCCCCAATCCGCCGGGCCGATCGATCCGCTGCTGTTCGGATGGGTCGGCTCGCCGCTGTGTTTGAGCAGGATTCGTTATAATCTGGGTGACGCTTCTTAACACTTGGGTCGCATGAAGAATCCGGTTGTGCGGGCTTTTTTTGTCGGCAAGGCTGTGGCGGATGTCCTACGGGAGCGTTTGGAAAGCGCCCTCACCGATATTGCCGGAGAAGTGGGCAAGGTGTGGGCCGAGCTGCAGGAGGGCTGGCAAACCTTTGCCCAGGATGTCATGACCCGAGCTGAGGCAGAAGCATCCGTGGCCGCCCAGGAAAGGGTGCCGCCTCCTTTCCAGACAGAAGATCTGCAGGCAACTCTGGACGACTTGCGGGCAGAAGTGGCGCAGTTGCGCTCCGAGTTGCAGAAATATCGGAGTCGAAACGCTTGAGTGCCAGCACACTGGGATCCCAGGCTTCAACCTCTTTGGGATCAAAACCCGTCAAGCCCTATACTGCCTACCGTTGGGCCCGGGAGAACTATACTCGCCAGGGCCGCATGCTGGACATTTGGCGATTTGTGCTCACCTGGCTGTTTTACCTTTGGCTGGATCAGCAGGCTTGGAGCTATGGGGGACAACCCACGCCCGAGCGAAAGGCCCAGCGCCGCCGGGCCAGAGCCATTTGGATCCGCGAAACGCTGCTTAACTTAGGCCCTACTTTTATTAAAGTGGGGCAGTTTTTCTCCACCCGCGCCGATCTCTTCCCCTCGGAATATGTCGAGGAGCTCTCCAAGCTGCAGGATCGGGTGCCTGCTTTCAGCTACGAACAGGTGGCGGCAATTGTGCAGCAGGAGCTGGGCAGGCCGATAACCCAAATCTACAGCTATTTTGATCCCACCCCTTTGGCCGCTGCCAGCTTGGGGCAGGTGCATCGCGCCAAGCTGAAAACCGGGGAAGAGGTGGTGGTGAAGGTGCAGCGTCCGGGGCTGACCCGGCTGTTCACCATCGATTTGGAGATCTGCCGTGGGATTGCCGAGTTCTTTCAGTATCGCACCTCTTGGGGCGGGCCGGGCCGCGACTGGATCGGCATCTATGAAGAGTGTCGGCGCACCCTCTGGGAAGAGGTGAATTACCTCAATGAGGGCCGCAATGCCGATACCTTCCGCCGCAACTTTCGGGATATGCCGCAAATTGCCGTCCCCAAAGTGTATTGGCGTTACACCTCTCCTCGCCTGTTGACGTTGGAATACCTGCCGGGGATCAAAATCAGCGATTACGAAGCCTTGAGCGCGGCGGGGCTGGATCGCAAGGTTTTGGCTCGTCTGGGGGCAGAGGCTTATCTGCGGCAACTGCTCAAGGATGGCTTTTTTCACGCCGATCCCCACCCCGGCAACATTGCCGTGAAGCCCGATGGCACGCTGATCTTCTACGACTTCGGCATGATGGGCCGCCTGCGCTCCGATGTGAAAGAAAAGCTGATGGGCACGCTGGCAGGTGTGGTCTCCAAAAATGCCGATCGGGTGGTGGCCTCGCTGGTGGAACTGGGGGTGCTGGTGCCCACCGCCGATCTGGCTCCGGTGCGCCGCTCGGTGCAGTACATGCTGGATCACTTTATGGACAAACCCTTTTCCAGCAACTCGGGAGAAATCTCGGTGGCGGCCATTAGCGAAGACCTTTACGAGCTGGCCTACGATCAGCCGTTTCGTTTCCCGGCTACCTTTACTTTTGTGATGCGGGCCCTGACCACGCTGGAGGGATTGGGGAAAGGGTTGGATCCGGAGTTCGACTTTATGGAGGTGGCCAAACCCTTTGCGGAAGAGCTGATGAGTTTAAACGGAAGCAAGACTGAGACCCTCTTGGCCCAGGTTGGCCGTCAAGCGGCTGAGTTCACCAGCAGCAGTCTCAGTTTGCCCCGCCGGATCGAATTGACCTTGAGCAAGATAGAACAAGGGGAGCTACGCCTGCGGGTGCGATCCAGCGAGACGGAGCGCTTGCTGCGCAAGCTGAACAACACCGGGCTGGGAGTTAGTTATGCAGTGTTGTTTGCGGCCTTTTTTTTGAGCGCAACTCAGCTCTTTTTGGCCGGACATGCTACCTTAACGGTTATCACTTTGGTTTTGGCTGCCCTCGCTGCTCTTGCTTTAATCAGAGTACTCTTAAGGTTGAATCGGTCAGAGCGATTGATGTGATGCGACGATATGCCTGCGCTACGGATCCCGGCAAGATCCGCAGCAGCAATCAAGATGCCTGCTACTGCGATCCAGAGGGGCGCTATTTTATTGTTGCCGATGGTATGGGAGGACATGCTGCCGGGGCTACAGCCAGCCTGTTGGCCGTCGAGACCATCCGAGAATATCTGGATCGAGGCTGGAAAAACGTGCCGGCGCCCCGGTTGCTCAGCGAAGCCGTAGAAGCAGCCAACAGTGCCATCCTCAAGGATCAGCGGGAAAATCCAGAGCGGGCAGACATGGGCACTACGGTGGTGGTGGCCATGGTGGATCCAAAGGGCAACTGCTGGAGTGCTCACATTGGCGATTCTCGCCTCTATCGCCTACGGGGATCCGAAATGCAGCGAATGACCGAGGATCACACCTTAGTGGCTCGCTCCATTCGACTGGGGGAGCTGACCTATGAGCAGGCCCGGATTCACCCTTGGCGACATATTCTCGAGCGCTGCCTGGGCCGACCCGATGCGGGTCCACCTTCTGTGCAGCCGATTACAGTTTACCCAGGGGATCGCCTGTTGTTGTGTAGCGACGGCCTAACTGAGGAGCTGGACGACGAAGTGATCATCGAGTATTGCCTGCAGGTGGAAGATTTGGAGCAACTTCCCCTAAAGCTCATCGAGGCGGCCAAAGAGCGGGGCGGGCGAGACAACATCACAGTAGTGATTGCCGAATACGCCTAGTTTGCGCCCGGCTAAAGACGGTATTGGCGGTACACTTCGCTGGCAGCCCGGTGCAGCAGGGAGTGGCGATACACGAGGCGGTTGAGGTCTTTGCCGTAGCCGCCGCCGATGACGCAGGCGACAGGATAGCCCTGCTTTAGACAAGTGTTCAGCACTTGCATGTCCCGCCGAAACAGCCCCTGGTCGCTAAGGGCCAGCTTGCCCAGGAGATCTTCCTCGTGGGGATCCACACCGGCATCGTAGAACACCAGATCGGGGCGCACCTGAGCCAACAGATCGGGCAAGTGGTCGGCCAAGGTCTGGAGATAGGCTTCATCTTCCATGCCTACCGGCAGGGGCACGTCCAGGTCGCTCTGTTGTTTGGTGGCGGGGAAGTTGGCCTCGCAGTGCATGGAAAAGGTGAACACCCGCGGCTCGGAGCGGAAGATCCAAGCAGTGCCGTCTCCCTGGTGGACATCCAAATCCACGATCAAGAGCCTTTGCACTAGCCCTTGCTGCAGCAAGACTTGGGCGGCAATGGCCAGGTCGTTGAAGATACAAAAGCCGGAGCCGTAGGCGGGGAAGGCATGGTGGGTGCCGCCGGCGGTGTTGCAGGCCAAGCCGTGGCGCAGGGCCAATTGGGCGGTCAAGACGGTACCCCCCACCGCTCGACAGGTGCGCTGCACCAGCTCCGGGCTCCAGGGCAGGCCGATGCGCCGCTGCAGCTTGGCCTCCAGGGATCCCTCACAGTAGGCTCTGACGTACTCAGGGGTATGTACCGACTCAATCCAGGCGAGAGGGGGCAGCTCAGGGTGGTGCACTTGCTGGGGGCGGATCACCCCTTCCCGCAGCAGCAGCTCTTGCAAGAGGCGAAATTTCGGCATGGGAAAGCGGTGGTCCGGCGGCAGGGGGGCACTGTAGTCGGGGTGGTAAACAATTGGCAAAGACATCAAGGGCAACTGGATTGACGGCGGTGAGCATGGCCTATAACGGCTCCAGTGCTTATGGTAGAGGTAGCCCGCTCCTGCCGGATCCCTTCGAGACTCTTGCAAACCTGTTCTCTGTACCGCCGCGATTCCCTATGTTTACTGCGTCGGATCCCTTTTTGGGTCGCCTCTTGGCTCAGCGTTATCGACTCGTACATCTGCTGGGACAGGGGGGCATGGGGCGAGTCTATTTGGCTCAAGATTTGCTCTTTGGTGGGGTGGAAGTGGCTGTCAAGCTGCTTTCCCAGCCGGCAATGGATCAGCGCACCCGCCTGCGCTTTGAACGGGAAGCGAAAGCCTGCGCGGCTTTGGGCCAAAAAAGCCTGCACATTGTCAAAGTCAATGACTATGGTATTACCCCCGATGAGGTGCCCTTCTATGTGATGGAATACCTGAACGGCAAGACCCTCAAGGATATTCTGGCCGCGGGGGCTTTGCCTTTGGAGCGCTTTTTCCGGCTGGCCCGTCAAATTGGCCTGGGGTTAAAGGCGGCCCACGAGGGGATCCTCATGGAAGGGCAAAGGGTACAGGTGATCCACCGCGATTTGAAGCCGGCCAACGTGATTGTAGTGCCTGATAGCAGTTTTGGGGAACTGGCGAAGCTGGTGGATTTCGGCATTGCCAAGCTGCTCAATAGCCATGAATCTTTGAGCTTTACCCATGCCTACCTGGGAACGCTGGCCTATTCTTCCCCAGAACAACTGGAGGGATCCCCTCTGGACGTCCGTTCCGACATCTACAGCTTCGGGATCATGCTGTACCAGATGGTGTCTGGCCAGATGCCCCTCAAGCCCACCACCGAATCTTTCCCGGGCTGGTACCAGGCCCACCACAAGCACCGGCCCATCCCTCTAGAAGACTGGGGACTGAAGTTTCCGCTGCCCGCCGGTTTATCCGACTTGATCCTCAGTTGCCTGGCCAAAGATCCTGCCGCCCGCCCGCAATCGGTGGCTAACGTGTTGACGGAGCTGGAGCACATTCAAGCCAGAGCACAGGGATCCCAAAAAGGATCTCCAGAGACCGTTGCCCTTCAATCTCCGCTGATCTCCTCTGGAAGTGTTGCCTCTGGCCCACTTTCTGGAGACCCCACTGCTGTTGCGCCGCCCTTGGCCGCATCAGGTACTCTGCGGCTCAGGCCCTTGACGGCGGCCACGGAGGTCGAGAACGGGGGATCCCTGCTTTGGGTGCGCCTGATTCCCTTTCTGATGGGCGGGCTGCTGGGCTGGGTTTTGGTGAGTTGGCAATGGGGACAGTTGCTGCAGCGCCCCTCGGCCCCCCGTGTTTCCGGGCCAGGATCTCGTCCGGCAGTGGAAGATCCCATTGCCCCAGAGAATGCCCATCCTATGCCTGGGGAGCTTGTCCCTGAGCCCCTTGTTTTGGCTTCAGAGCAGAACGGACGGCGGGATCCCGCGCCGGAGCTGGAACCCTACAACAGGAGCGAGCCGGTGTTTCGCGCCTTTCCCCTGGAGACTTCCCGCGAGACGGTACGGGCCAGCCTGGGATCGCCCAGCCAGCAGGGGCAGGGCGCTTGGCCCAATACCGTGTACGACCTGTACCGCTTTGGCGGGGTGGACTTGGGCCTCACCTACGACGAATCCAGCCTGGCCCTGCGGCAAACCGAAGCCACCGTCACCGCTGGCGTACCCACCCCGCAAGTGGAAGGCCTCTTGGAGGATATGCTGCAAGCCCCCTTGCCTGCTCAACTGCAGCGGGAACTGCGAGCTGTGCGCGAGGGACGTTCCGGGCGAGTGCAATTCCGCGTTGGCCCCTGGGCCGGCAGGATCGAACGCAACGCCCAAGGCCATCTTTACATGGCCCTCTGGGATCCCACGCTGCCCAGCGGTGCTCCACCACCTTCCCCCTCCTCTCCCACCCTGCCCCCGACTGCCCCTGTTGCCCAGCCTCGTAAAGCTCCTAACCCCCATTCGGCAGCGGGCGGCCCTCGGCCCGGCCAGACCATGCAGGAGCTGCTGCGCCGTGCGCGCGAATTGCGGGGGGACTGAGCCATGTCTGCTTCTGAAGACAAAAAGCCGCTGTTGAGCACCGTCGCTCGCCTCTTCAAAACTCTGGCGAGGCCTTTCCCTGTCGGGCCTACAGCTCTCCTCAAACCCCCCGAACCTCCTCCCCCCAAGCGCCCGGTGCGCCTGCGGATTACCTGCCCAGGAGAGCCCCCCCAGGTGGTTGCCCTGAAGGGATCCGACATTCTCGGTCGCAGCCAGACGGTGGCCACCATTCGCATCCCTGCCCCCGCGGTGAGCCATCTCCACGCCCACATCCGTCCCCGCCCGGATTGGCGCCTGCCCGGTCTGGGTTGGCGGATCCCGTTGCCCCCTATTCTCTACTGGCTGGGGTGGAATGCCGGTCGCTACCAGCTAGAAGATCAAGACTCGACCAACGGCGTTTTCCGCCTCAAACCCTTCGGTGGTGTCGAGCGGGTGCGCCGGGTGATCTTGCGGCATGGCCAGCAACTGAGCCTTGGCCCGCCCCGGGATCCGGAGAGCGTCTGGATTCAAGTGCTGGATCCACCCCCACCACAGGTGTATGGGGTGCGCGGCTGCCTCATCCTGATGGTGGTCTTGGGGCTGGGGGCGAGGATTTGGATCGGCCATGAGTGGAGCAAGTTCTCAGTGGAGCCACCCCTCTCCGCAGATCGCAACCCCCTGATCGTCCTGGCCGGGGATCAGCAGACGGAGCTGCGCCGCCATCAGGGGGACACCTACCGGGAGCTGCCCAACCTAGAAGCTTTTGGCCCAATTCTGCCCAAGGTGGTGGTCGCCGCTGAAGATCACCGCTTTTACTCCCACTTTGGGGTGGATCTGCTGGGCATTGCCCGCGCCTTTTGGGTGAACCTGCGCTCGGGGGAAGTGCAGCAGGGGGGCAGCTCCATCAGCCAACAACTGGCCCGCACCGTGCTGCGGGACTACACCGGCTCCGGCAACACCTTTGGGCGCAAGCTGCGGGAGGCCGTCGCCGCCCTGAAGCTGGAACAGCGCTACAGCAAAGACGAAATCCTCGCTCTCTACCTCAACAATGTTTACCTGGGCAACGGCATCTACGGCTTTGAAACTGCTGCCCAGTTCTATTTCGGGATCCCAAGCCGCCAGCTCAGCCTTTCCGAAGCTGCGACTCTGGCGGCCATTTTGCCCGCGCCCAACGCCTTTAACCCCGTCGCCAACTATGATGCCGCCGTTCGAGGCCGGGATCGGGTGTTGGATCGCCTGAGCGAGCTGAAAGTCTTCCCCGAAGAGGAGATTCGGCGGGCCCGGCGCAGTCGCCTCACCCTCAACCCCAATTTGCGCTCCCAAACCTCGACAGTTGCTCCCTACTTTTACAGTGCCGTCTTCCAGGAGCTGCGGCAGCTCTTGGGCCAAGACCTCTCGGCAGAGGGCAACTTCATCATCGAAACCACGGTGCATTTGCCCTACCAGCGTTTGGCAGAGCAAGTCCTGGCCCAAACTGTGCGCGAGTCGGGATCCCGCTTGGGCTTCAGCCAAGGCGCTTTGGTCAGTCTCGACAGCCGCAACGGCGAAGTGCTGGCTTTGGTGGGCGGGATCGACTACAACGCCAGCCCCTTCAACCGGGCTACCCAAGCTCAAAGGCAGCCGGGCTCCACCTTCAAAGTGTTCACCTATGCGGCTGCCCTCACCCAGGGGATCCCTCTCTCCCAAGTGTTGTCTTGCGAGCCCCTCACCTGGGGCAACCTCACCTTTCGGGGCTGTCGCTCGGGATCGGCCCCTATGGATTTGGCCCGCGGCCTGATCCTCTCCGAAAACGTGATTGCCCTGCGGTTGGCCCAACAAGTCGGTCTAGAGCAAGTGGTGGCGATGGCGCGGCAAATGGGCATCCAATCGCCGTTGCAACCCTATCCTTCTATGGTGATCGGCACCATGGAGGTGAACTTGCTGGAGTTGACAGCAGCCTTCACTCCTTTTGCCAATCGTGGCCTTTGGTCAAGGCCCCACACCATCCGCCGCATCTTGGATAGCAGCGATTGCGCCAACCCCAACGACTTTCGCACCTGCCGCGAGATTTACCCTGGTCGGGAGGATCCCCGCTCTCAGCGACTTGTCCTGCCAGAAACCGTCGCCCAACAGATGACAGCCGTACTGCAAGGGGTGATCAGCTCCGGCACCGGCACTGCTGCCCGGCTCGGCATTGGAGAAGCCGGTAAAACCGGCACCACCACCGCCAACAAGGATCTGCTCTTTATCGGCTACACGCCCAACCCTCCCCTGGTGACCGGCATTTGGCTGGGCAATGATGACTCTAGCCCAACACGAGGAAGCAGCAGCATAGCCGCTCAAACTTGGGGAAATTACATGAGACAAGTCATTACCAATAGTTTGACGATGGTTCAATAGAGCAACTCCGAGAGCAGCCTTGGCAATTGGCAACCCCAAATCCTGACAACCCGACAGAAAACTCTCCTGCATCCCAAGTGAGAAATGCCTAATAACCAGTTTGGCCGTACCCCTCAATAAACCCACAATCTAGGTTCACCCACTTTCTCAGCGCAGATCTCGGCCAAAGGGCAACAACGACAAAATAATTAACTTCATGTGTTGTTTGGCAAAGGGGATCCCAACAATGGTGATTGCCAGAATCACAGCCCAGAAGAGATGGTTAAGCACCAACGGCCAGCCAAACAGCAATAGCCAGATGACGTTAAAGATCAGCAGCAGCGGGCTGTTGGCATCGGGATACTCCACCACTTCCTTTCCGAAGGGGGCAAGCACTGCAAACCCCAGTTTGATGCTCTGCCAGCCAAAGGGAATGCCGATGATTGTCAGGCAAAGGCTCAGTCCTCTAAGATGTAGCCCAAACCTGTCAGCAAACCCCCGAAGATTAGCCAGATGATGTTGCCAATCAAGCTCATGATTCAGATCCTCCACCGTTGAGACCAAATTGCAGGGTACAAGAGCAGAACTAGCCTTCCTGTTCGACATCCATACTCTAACCAGCTGTTGGCCAAGACTGGGATCCCAAAATCTGCTTCTTTCCTGGGCTCTAGCGTTCTGCGTCACCGAGGGGAGCGGGCTCCATCACCGGAGGCACTGCGGCCCTATTCACCTTGCAGGGCAGAATGCGGTTCAGAAAGCGGAGGATCCCCCAAACCCAACTGACGGTGATCACCCAAAAGATCCACAACCCGCTTGCCCACGGTTGCGGCAAGTCCAAGGCCATCCCCCCAATCATTGGGCCAAGAGCAAACCCCGCCGCCCAGCAGAGGGAGTTGACCGACAGATACACCCCCCGCAAGTGATCCGGCGCCAAATCCGCCACCAAAGCAGAGGCAGAGGGGTTGTAGCTCACCAACGCCAAAGAGAGCACCGCCAGCGCCAAGACTGCCACCGCCGGGGCCGGAGCCCCCAATTCCGCCGCCAGACCGCTAAGCCAAACCAAAAGAAATCCCACCCCCCACATCAGGGCGGATCCCTGCAACCCTTGGATGCGCGTCCGGCGATTCAACCAACGGGCCACCGGCATCTGCAGCAGAGCGATCAAGGCCCCATGCAAGGCAAACAAAATGCCGATTTGCACCTCTGGGATCCCTACCCCATTGCGGAAGTAAAGGGGCATGCTGCTGCTGAGCTGGGCCACATAGGTGGTGAACAGGATATTCGACAGGCCAAACACCAAAAGGGAGCGATCTCTAAGGGCGGTTTTCCAACCTGCCAACACAGGCTCTGCTGCCGGACAAGTCGCCCGAGTTTCCCCGATAAAAAACCAAAGTACTGCCAGAAAGATTAGAAAAGTGACACCGTCGATTACAAACAAGAGCCGATAGGCCCCCGTCAGAGCCACCAGCGTGCTGGCCATAGCCACCCCAAGGCTGAGGCCCAGGTTATCCCCCAGACGGTTGAGAGCGTAGGCTTCGTTGCGCTGCTCACGAGTGGTTAGATCTGCTACAATCGCTTCCGCAGGCGGCCAGTACAACCCCTGCCCCAAGCCTGCAGCCATATTGGCCAGGGCAAAACTCCAGAAGTCATAGGAGAGCGCAAACCCAAACGACCCCAAGGTGGAAATAGCCAGAGAGAGGATCAAAGTGGAACGGCGCCCCCAAGCTCCATCGGCCATCGAGCCGCCCAGGATGCGGCCAAACACCCCGGCAAAAGCCATAATGCCTAGCCCCAGGCCCACTTGGGTGGCGGTCAGCCCCACCTGATTCACAAAAAAGAGACTGGCATAAAACAAGGTAAAGCCGGTTCCAGTTTGGGAAAGCAGCCGACCGATAAAGATCAGCCAAACCTGAAAACTGAGCTTCGGCCACCAAGAAGGGATCCACATGTTGAGTGCAGCAGGATGTTGAGTGCAGCAGGGGAGGGCCTACCTAGCCTACGGGATCCCGATCCTTGAGGCCAGGGCAAGGAGCCTGCTCTGACAAGTAAACTGAAAATTTGTGCAGCCAGGCTTGATGTTCGTTGCCAGAAGGCTCTTCACCCAGCGAGCCAGCAGACAGGGCAACCCATTTCCCCAACTCCAAATATTCGCTCAACAGCCGCGCCAACTTATAAACTCGATAATCGAGCTGCACTAAGCTACTTTTCATCTGCCCCAAAACACCCAGTCCTTTTCTGAGCCAACTTACAACCTTCAACCTTTCCCAAAACCTGCTGATCGCGTCAGCGGGACGGAGTC